>JANWYM010000121.1 GCA_025055355.1 Abditibacteriales bacterium | reverse complement strand
TGACAAGGTATTTGCTTTGTCAACGAATGCCCTCCTGCGGCTGTCACCTGCTCATTCGTCAGTTTGTTATCTATTCATTGAGAGGAGAAACCCATTACTGCTTCGGCTTCCACAGATACCGTTGTATACGCTTCTCCCAACCTGCTAACTTCTTCGGCGGGAAAATACGCTTGTATTCGAGTCGCTTGCGTCCGAAATTGAAAAGTAACCCGACGGGTTTGCCAGTAGCAGCGAGATAAGTGATGACTTGCGCGATTTCCTCATCAGTTAGCATGTGAGGGAAGGCTTTTTCTTCAATGATGATAGCGTCTTCTACGAGATGATCAAGGTAGAGCAGACCTAACTCTATGCCCTGAAATGAGATAACCACAGGTTGCTCCTCAACGAAGGCAATCCCCAACTCCTGTAACCGCCGTGACAGGGCGCGCTGATAAAAAGACTCTTTGTGCCCTGGACCGAGTTCATTGTGAACATCCATCGCCGCTCCGATGATTTTGTAGCAGAGGTCGTGATAAGGGGCGTTTGTGACGAGAGACATTGGAATCCTCCGTGGTATGATTGTTTTTCTGTCAACGAATAGGTAACGAATTAACGAATGGGGAGATGGCAAACGCTCCATCGACCGTTCATTCATTCCTATTCGTTGACAGGTCATTCTCTCGATCAACGAATGACTCAGCGGCTGCCACCTCATCATTCGGTCATTCATGACCAATTCGTTGACAGGTCATTCTCTCGATCAACGAATGACTCAGCGGCTGCCACCTCATCATTCGTTTATTCGTTACCGATTCGTTGACAGGTCGTAATGCCTTCCCAACTCCGACGCATACCGTGCCCCGACGCTCTCCGCATTCTCCGTCAACCAATCACTTAACCGTATCTTGCCCGTCGGCGCGCTGTCGGTCACGAGCAGGTTTGCCATCAGGCCTTCAATCTCCTCCTTCGTGATGACCACGTCGCGCACGAACCAACCAATGATGCTGCTCAACCAGAACGCTAACTTCGGATTGACGTGAACGATGTGCGCGCTGCTGTGGACTTTTTCGGCGATCAGTCGCACCCATTCGTCAAAGGTGAAAATCTCCGGTCCGACGGCATCAATCACAACGTTATCCGATTGCTGTGCGGCGTGGACAGCGAGTTCCGCCACGTCCTCCACGTAAATCGGTTGCATTTTGTAACTGCCATCGCCCGGCACCGCGAACAGTGGGAACTTCCGCAGCAGCCACGCGATATTGTTGATGAGAATGTCCTCTCTACCGAAGATGACCGTCGGGCGCAGGATGGCGTAGGAAAGTTTGGACTGCATAATGAACTCTTCCAGCAGGGCTTTCCCCCGATAATACGGCAAGGGCGAATCCCTCGAGGGATTGGCGATGCTGACGTGAACCAGTCGCTTCACGCCGGCGTCCTCAGCGGCGCGGATGAGGGTTTTCGTGTTCTCTATCGCTTGGTCATACGAAGCCTGCCCATGCGTGAACCGCACCCAGTAGGTGTTGTAAAGCGTCGTCGCCCCGCGCAGACTTTCCGTGAGTTTGTCGGGCGCGTCGAAGTTGAACAACGCGACGCTGACCTGTTCCCCGAACGGGTTCGGACGATGCGGATGCCCCGTGAGGTTGACCACTCTCTTCCCCATCGCCAGCAACCGCCGCGTGATATACTTGCCCGTGTAGCCGAAGGCGCCAGTGACAACGTTAAGTTCGGCGTGTTCCATTGCTGCTTCTGCCAACGGAGGACCACGGGACTACGGGACCACAGACCACAGGACTCTCGTGGCAGCGTGGTTCTGTGGTCCCGTGGTCCTGGAGTCCTCCGTTGGCAGGAAACTTACTCTCCCGCTATAATCTTGTCCACCCGCGCGCTCACGTCGCGCAAATACGCCTCATCACCGCCCGGCAACTCCGTAGTGAGGAAGTCCGCGTAGCCGATCTCATCCAGCGCGCGACGTACCTCTTTCCAGTTGACGTCGCCTTCGCGCAGGGCGACAAACTGATTGCTCTGCTGCTTGAAGTCTTTCAGGTGAACTTTCACGATGCGCTTGCCGAGTGTGCGAATCCAGTCCTGCGGGAAGCCGAAGAGAACGACGTTGCCCACGTCGAAGTAGGCGCGGACAAACGGGCTTTCAAACTCGTCTACGTAGCGGGCAAATTCAATCGGACTGAGCAGAAACTTGTTCCAGACGTTCTCCACCGCGATGACCACACCCAACTCCTGCGCTAAGGGGATGAGCGTGCGGATGTGTTTCTGCGAGCGTTCATAAGCCTCCACGTAGCGCGTGCTCTCGTTGACTACAGCCGGCACGAGCAGCACCACGTCCGCGCCCACCGTCTTCGCGCAGCGCAACGCGCTCTGCATGTCACGCAGCCCGCGCTCAATCACCGTCGCGTCTGCGCTCGATAGCGGCGCGTGCCAGCCACCGAAGATGATGGAATGAATCCTCACCCCCGCCTTCTCCGCTGCCGCGCGCATCGCTTGCGCCTGCGCTTCGTCCACGGGCGCAATCTCTACGCCGTCGAAGCCCACTGCTTTCGCCAACTGAAACTTGCCCTCCATACTGAGGTCACGCGGGAGCATGGAGAAGATGAGGGCTTTTTTCAGCGGCGATTTTGACTCCTGCGCTGATGCTGCCACCTGCGTTGCCACCAGTCCCGCGCCGACGGCGACACCCGCCGACGCCTCTAAAAACTCCCGTCTGCTCAGAGAATCTTCCATTATCACACCTCCATTTTCTGCCAATGAATGAAAAGTGCCGACAGATGACTACAGGACCACAGGACCACGGACCACAGGACTCTTGTAGTCCCGTGGTCCCGTGGTTCTGCGGTCCTGGGGTCCTGTAGTCCTGTGGTCATTACTCACTCCCCGCGTATCCAGTCCACCTCAAACGTCGCGCCTTGCGCGCCGCCGGTGGGGTCGAGGCGAATGGTGGTGATGCGCTGCCCGTTCCAGAGCGGGTGCTTGCCGACGCTTAGGACGTATTCGTGAAACTGGTTATCCGCGATGATGGGGAAGTGAACGGCTTTGTCCTCCGCCCAGCCGGGCGATTGCTGCGTAATCCAGTAAAACTGCGCGCCCCCTCCTGCGCTGACCTTCAGGCGAAGGCGAATCGTTTTGACCGCGCTGCCGTCCACGTCCACCGCGTATCGCTCCATGTAGGGGTCAACGCCCGTCGCGGTGCCTTTAAGCAAGCCGTTCTCGGTGCGCAGGTCCGCGATGTCGTGAGCAGGTAGAAAACCGTGCGCTGCGTCATCGAATTCAAACCTGATGTCTCGGACGACCCTCGGCAAAAGCGGAACGCGGCGCGGCTGCACGCCCTCGACCTGCACCGACGACGTGCCGTCCTTCGCTACGCGCATCGTGAGGAACGCCCGCGCCTCCTCGTAGCGCGCCTCCGCCGCCTT
This sequence comes from Abditibacteriales bacterium, assembly GCA_025055355.1. Classification (GTDB taxonomy): domain Bacteria; phylum Armatimonadota; class Abditibacteriia; order Abditibacteriales; family JANWYM01; genus JANWYM01. Next base: position 5,986 of record JANWYM010000121.1, on the reverse strand, counting down.
GCCGTCCACTAAAAACTAAAAAGCGTATTTGCCCGTATGCGCCTGCGTCGTTACTTCGACGGTCTGCCCGACAGGTTCCCAGTCCACGGGAAACCCGTTCGGCTGTAGCGCCTCAAACCCACCATTGCTGAGCGGGTTCGGCGTTTGCGCCCGCCCGAGGGAGAACGAGCAGAGCGTCAGCAGCCCCCAACCCAAAGCGACCGCATAAGGACGCGTAGTATTGCCTCCCATCCTTCACTCCCCCATTTGTTATCGTGTTATCGTTTGTCCTCTGACCCTGTTTTCCTTCTGGCGGGGCTGGGGGATTTCACCTGTTTATGCCTGAAGCCAATGCCCGTCATTCCGAAAAGCGTTGGCAGGTTGGAAATGCCAGCGTGCTAACGTGCCAACCTGCCGACGCTTTTCACGATGACAGGGATTTTCGAAGGAAAGGGCAAAGCACAAAAGTTTAGCCTGAAGGGACTAATGAAAAATCTGATACGCCATCACGCCCCGCGCCGCTCCGTAGAGCGACCAGGACGCGCCCATGATGTAATCGCCCAGAATCAAGCCCAGAAAAAACGGCACGGCTTTGCGGTAGGCGGTATTGCCGCCGTAGCGCAGGAGGACGAGTTTGCTTGCCCACGCGAGCAGAAAGGGAAACCACGTCCACACCGAACCCGGTCCGATGCAGTAACCTAAAGGATGAAACGGAAACCACGTGTAGCGCATTTTCATAAACGACAGGAACGCCGTAAACGCCGCCGCGCTGCCGACGGCTTGCCAGCGTATCGGCTCGAGGCGGAAGCCGTTGTTGAGCGCGCTCTCGAGCCAGTTGAACGACTCCACGCCGCACCAGCGCGCAAAGCCGACGCACTTCGCCAAGGAGCCGTCGCGGTAGCCGATGTGTAAGCACGCCCACATCGCTGCGGGGATGACCACCAACACCGCGAGCAGCATGGGGAGAACCAGTTGCCGCGTGGGGACATTCTGCACCTGCGCCATTTTGAACGCCTCTAACTGCGCCGGCATAGCGTGGCTGCGGTTGAGCCGCCAGAACCAGTGGCTCACTGCCGCCCCCGCGAGGTTGCGCGGTCCGAGCAGGTTGGAGTCGAACAACATGAACAGGTTCTTCGGCTCCAAATCCCAAACCGTGTGCTGCCCGCCCGCCTCGGCGCGGACACGCGTGATGCACAGCGCGAGCAGAAAATAGGCGGCGACAGAGACAGCGGCAGGCACGGGGCTCATGCCCGCTTTCATCCAGAACCAGACGAGAAACGCCAGCCCGCCCACCGCGCCCAGCAGCGCGAAGCGGTAGCGGAGGGGTTCGTCATCATCGGCAAGGGCGTTGGAACGCTCCGCCTCGCAACCTGTGACTGTTTTCCTCCACGCTACTCGCCACACCTCGCGCAGATGGTGCCGCGCGCCGTAAAGTAGCAGGACGCCATACGTGACCCACGCGCCGATGCCCTGCTCGCGGTGGAAGGGGAAGTCGCGGATGCCCAGCCAGCCCAAGGTGTAACCGATGACGATTTGAGCGCGGGCGAAGACGTAGAAAAACCACAAGGAGAACGACACGTCGAGCGGCACGAGGAAGCCCAAGCCGATGGCGAATGGGTAGAGCGCCAGCGGCTGTCCGTGGAGGACGTGCAGCGGCGGCTCGGTGAATTCCAGTCGCCGGGCGCGGGTCTGAAAGTGAGGCAGCGACGGGTAAAGTTCGTGCAAACCGTTGAGCAAATCAATCCCCGCCGCCAGACTGAACCCTGCCCACATCATCGGTGATTTAAAAAACCTTGTCGGCGCGTCGGGGGCAATCATTGCCAGGGGCAGTTGCACGATGGGGAACGACAGTTTAACGTGCTCCAGCCACGCCTTGCGCAGCAAGACGTTAAGGCAGAACATCACGAAGAACGAGACGAGGATGAACGCCGCCCACCACGCCAGCGGGGCGAGCCACGGCAGCAGCCGCTCCGCTGAGTAGAGCGACTCGTTGCCTAAAAAGTAGCCGTGCAGCACGCTGCGGTCCCACACCAGCAGATGCTGGGGAAGGTGGGGGAACATGATTTGCTCCCAGCGGTTCGCGCCCGTCGCAAACCACGCCGCCCAACCTACTGTTGCCATGAGGTTGATGATGTAATCGTGCGTCGCTACCGTGCAGGAGAGGACGAGCATCACGTAAATCGTCAGCAGTTCCGCCCCCGTGAACGCGAAGCGCGGCGCAAACCGTTGGAGGAGCAAGTTGAGCAGCGCCAGCCAGAACAGACAAAAGACCGGCGTGACGAACAGTGGGTTAAGGCTGAGAATGAGATACCAGCGCAGTTCGGCTACCATCATCCAGTGGGCGTTGAGCGGAACCAACGCCAATCCGAGCAGCACCGCGCGCGGGGTGACCAGGCGGACGCGCTTCGCCCCGTGCGCCTTGCCCTGCGCGGCATCAGATTGTTGCGGCGTCAGCGTTCCCATCAGTTCTGAACATACGCCGCATGCGGACGTTTTCATCCTCTTCGGCTGCGACGCCCCGTGCCCTTCGCACGCACGCTGTGTCAACAGAGGCTCAACGCGCTGAAGCCTCTGAGCTGACCTCGTCCTCCATCCCACCGCCGTCGCCTGGTTCCTTCAAGCCCTCAGAAGCCCCCTTGAGGGATGGAGCCTGCGGTGTGTTCATGCGCGCTCGGCTGTGCCGCGAGCGGAGCATCACTGGAAATTGACCTGGGGATGATACCCCAACACCCGCTTGGCGTGCGCCACCGGGAAGCGGGCGCGAGGGGAGTCATGTTGGATGTGAAAGATGCTCCATCGCCCCGTTGGCGCTGATAGGGCGCAGGAGACCGCGTGAGCGACATCGCTTTCGTCCACCCACATCGGGTCGAAGGGCTGGTCTTTCACATCGTCGGCGCGGACGACCTTGCCCAGCCGCAGCACGATGACGTTGATTCGATGCTCGCGGGCGAACTCGCGGCAGGTGAACTCGCCCAGATGCTTGGACAACACGCGCGCTTCTGTCGTTGGGAGCGGACGCCAGCCCTCGCCGACGGCGAAGTTTGCGTCGTAGCGCGCCATCACCTCCAGTGTGCTGAGGAACACCACGCGCGGCACGCCCTCCTGCGACGCCGCCCACAGCAGGTTGTAGGTGCAGCGCGTCAGGTAATCCATCTGCGCGTTCTCGTCCTCGTGCGGGAGCGGCTCGGCGACGTGCACAATGGCGTCCATCCCGCGCACCAGCAGGTTAGTCGCCGCGTCATGCCCCAGGGCGCACTGCGCGAATTCATGCTCCGTTTCGACGAACACGCGCTCCGTCAGACGGATTTGATGCTCGTCTTTCAAAGCGTTCGCCAACGCCTGCGCTAACGGGCAGGCTGCTGAAGTGATGAGGAGGTTCATGCTGAATGTCGAACGAGCCACGGAAGCACACGGAGGAACACAGAGAACTCCGCGACGGCGTCGCAGGCGACCGATTTGCCGGGGACGTCCGTGTGATGCCGTAGCTAAACACCCGCTGCTGATTCCATTTCGGCACGCATAACGGTCCGACGCTGTTAGCCCGCGAGGGCTTAAGTAGCCCGCGATGCGGTCGTGGATTCCCGTCGCGACGCGACGGGCTACATTCGCAACAAATCGCTGCACTCTATCCCAGGTAAGCCCTGCGGGCTGATGGCTGCTGAAACAAGTGAGCCTGATTTGCCAGTCTTCCGCCAACCCTGCGTCAATGGGGCGAAAGTGTATTGCGACTATCGTCGTGTCTCATTCGACAGCCTTGCCGTGTTCCCTTGTCCCAGCCCTAAAATTTCCCGTTGCGTTGCCGAAAAATTCCTGACGGCTATCCCCTACAAGTCGGGGGAACGAGAGGAAGGACGCGAAGCAGAAGGAGAGTTCTATGCAATGGAAGGGTTGGGCGTTGTGGCGCGTGTTGATTGCTGTCATTGCGCTGGTCGCGTTGAGCAAGATCCTGGTTTCTGTTTTCATTCAGGCGCGGGAGAGGGCGCGGGCGGAAACGCGCCTAAGGCGGCAATTGCCTGCCGCTTGGTCGCCGTGGATGGCAAACGCGCCCACGTCAAGTATCTTCATCCCGCCCAGGGGGCATAACGGTAGCACGCGCATCTGACTGGCGTTGACGGGACCGCCTGAAGGTGCCGCCGGCGATGCATCCCCCTGAGGCTGAGAGCCAACACGAGCCATAAAGAAGAAAGCCGTCAGGGCGTTGGCAATGAGCAGGCTTCCTCTATTGAGAGGCGGTTGGGGGTCGTCCGACTGGTGCGGACCTCCCTCCAATCCGTTGAGGTTGAGTAACTCGCAGCCCAGACAGCCCAACAGTTCCGCGAGTCGCCCCTCCTCGTCACGGCTCAGATGCTCCTCCAACGTCTGTTCAAAACCGAGTGACCGAGCCAGTTCCCACACTTCGACGATCCCCTTCACCAATCGGTTCCATTCCGCAAATGGACGTTGTTGCAATGCTTCTGGTAGACGCATCACTGATTCCTCCCTCGTAAATCGTCGTCGTCCTACTCGTCGTCCTCGTTCGCGAATCTCAAAAACGACGGGGACGACGGCAAGGGCGATTTTCATTCGGCAGGGGGTCCCTGAGGGGACAGGGATGATTCCTCCGAGTGTAAGTTAGCCCTCTCATCTATCACCTAAAGCAACGTCGCCAACGATAGGCAATCTAACAGGGCGAGGGGAAAATTCTGTGCCTCCGAGCCCTCCCGATTTCAATCGAGGGAGGTTTTTGCAGAGGCGCTAAGAGGAATTGCTACAAGAGCAGCGAATACACCCAACGCTACACTACTCATCAGTGTAAGGCTTCTATCGCGGAGCGACAGGTGAGTTGGGGGAACGCGGAATGGATGAGAGCGTGGCTTTGGACATCTTCACCAGTGCAGAGGAGGACGCAGCGTGGCGGGCGTGGGAGCGTCTGCGCACGTTAAGTCAGCGGTATCTGTGGAAGTGCCTGCGCGAGTGGGGATGCTATAACCCTGACGACCAGCAGGACGTCATCCACAACGCTTTCCTCAGAATCTGGAACGCCCGCACTCGCTTTCAGAACAAAGGGGTTGCTGCGTGGCGCGCCTACGTGAAGATGACGGCGCACCGCTGCTTCGTAGACCAGTGGCGGGAGAAGCAGCGTGTGCCGCTGGTTGAAGGGGAAGAGGGGGAGGACTGGGACTGGTCGCAGGTGAGGGATGAGGAGATGCCCGACGTCGTCAGCCTCATCAACAGCCTGCTGGGAAACGAACTGTTTCATTGCGCTAACGTGCTGTGGCTGGGGCTCGACCCCACGCTCCCGGCGGAGGTTCACCATCGCCAACTGCTCGCGGCGCAACTTTACTATCTCGACGGGGATTCGTGGGAACAGGTATGCGACACCCTGCCGTCGCTGACGCGGGAAACGTTGGACGCGTGGCTGTCGCACGCAGGCGTGATTCGCTACCTGGCGTATCAGGAAATCTATTACTCCAATGAATCGCTGGCGCGGCACCTGTTGGGCGCACCGGCGGCAGACCTCGATGAGTTGATGCGCCAAGCCACTTACGCGGCGTCGGAGGCGCAACCGCCGCCGGGCTGGACGTGGGACGCAGTGAAGGTGATTCTCTGGCGGTATCGCAACGGGTTGACGGTGGATCAGATTCTTCAACGCCTGGATTGCCCTTACAGCCGCGAAGATTTGCAAGCGTTGCTTGATAGGTTGACCGCTCTGCTGCCGTTTAGTTCACAGATGGTGCGGGTGCTCTCCGCTCTGGACCGCGCGCCCGGGCTGGACGCTCGGTCGGTGTTGGGCGGGCGCGGCCTATGGCAGCGGTTGGTGTTCCAGTATCGCTACGGAGACGACCTCCCGCACCGCGACATTCAAGAGCGCACGCAGCCTGCTGCTGAACATGTGGGCTATGAGGTGAGGTTGGACGTGCTGAACGTCTGGCTGAGCGGCGGACGTTTGCTGAGGCAACTGGCGGAATTCTATCGGCAGGTGCGGGGGGAGATAGACGATGAGTGAGGAGAACGTGAGAGTGGCAGA
>JANWYM010000120.1:6180-9404 GCA_025055355.1 Abditibacteriales bacterium | reverse complement strand
TGCCGCACCTGCTGGCGCTGTTTGCCGGCACAATCGGCGTCGCCGTCAAGGTGTCCGCGCCCGCGTTAGGGGCTCTGATGATAGCGGACGCCGTGTTGGGATTGATGGCGCGCACGCTGCCGCAGATGAACGTTTTCGTTGTCGGCTTCCCGCTGAAGATCGGCATCGGTCTGGGCGTGCTGCTGCTCAGTTTGCCCGCCCTTAACGCGCTGCTGCAAAACCTGTTCAGCACGATGCCCAAAAACGTATGGCGGCTCATGGGTTCATGAACCCCATGAACTCATGACCCCCCAATCCGATGGCGTTCACCGACCGCACCGAAGCGGCGACCCCCCGACGGCGACAGGAAGTGCGCCAGCGCGGGCAGGTGGCGCGGAGCGTGGAACTGAGTTCGGCGTTCATCCTGACTGTATGCGTCATCGTGCTGCGATACAGCGTGCCGTGGTTGTTCACGCAACTCGAGGGGCTTTGTGCCCGCACCTTGACACACTGGCCAGAGAGCGATTGGACAATCGAAACCGTCCACCGGGGCGGGCTCGTCGCTTTCCTGCACTGCGCTCGTCTGAGCGCGCCGATTTGGGCGGCGGCCATGTTGGCGGGCATCGCGATCAACCTTGCACAGGTCGGTTTTCTGCTGACGTTAGAGCCTTTGAAACCCGACTTCAATCGCATCAACCCCATCACAGGGTTCGGGCGACTGTTCTCCACACGCGGGGGCGTGGAGCTGGTCAAGTCGGTGTTGAAGGTCGCGCTGGTGTCCGCGGTGGCGTTCTTCACCGCGCGCAGCCAGTTGCCTTTATTCATCTCCGCAGCGCAGATGGACACGCCGGAGTCGTTACGCGTGCTGGGCGGCATTCTTTATACGCTGTGCCTGCGCGTCTGCGTGGCGATGCTGCTATTAGCGGCGTTGGATTACATTTATCAGCGCGTCCATTTCGAGCAGAGCATCCGCATGACGCGAGAGGAGGTGCGCGAGGAGATGCGCCAGTTGGAAGGCGACCCGACTTTGCGAGCGCGCATCCGTCAGCGTCAGCGGCAGATTGCGCGGCAGCGGATGATGCAGGCCGTGCCGCGGGCGGACGTCGTGGTGACGAACCCGACGCGCTTGGCTGTCGCGCTGCGCTACGTGGCGGGCGAAATGCGCGCGCCCACCGTTGTGGCTAAAGGGCAGCGGCTGATGGCGGAGCGCATCCGCGCAGTGGCACGGCAGCACGGCGTCCCCATCGTGGAAAACGAGCCACTCGCGCAGGCGTTGTTCAAAGCGGTGGACGTCGGACAGGAAATCCCCGCCGCTCTCTACCAAGCCGTCGCGGAGGTGCTGGCGTTCGTCTATCGGCTGAAACAGAAATCAGTGCCTTAGTTCGTGGGTCCGTTGGTCAATGAACCCCGGCAGCCCTCGATCGCTTGTCCATGAACACTGCGACCGTTCAACAACCCGTTCCGCTCCGTCGGCTGTTCACTTACAGCGACGTGATCGTGTCTGGCGCGGCTATCCTCATCGTGCTGATGATGATCGTGCCGATGCCGACGGTGCTGTTGGACGCGTTGCTCGCCCTCAACATCAGCATCGCCCTCACGGTGTTGCTGGTGACGATGTATACGCAGGAAGCCTTGCAGTTCTCGGTGTTTCCGAGTCTGCTGCTGGTGCTGACGCTGTTCCGCCTTGCGCTGAACATCTCGGCGACGCGGGCGATTTTGCTGAACGGCTACGCGGGGCACGTCATTGATGCGTTCGGCAACTTTGTCGTGGGGGGGAACTACGCGGTCGGCTTCGTGGTGTTTCTGATTCTGGTCATCATTCAGTTTGTCGTCATTACCAACGGCGCGGGGCGGGTGGCCGAAGTGGCGGCGCGGTTCACGCTGGACGCGATGCCCGGCAAGCAGATGAGCATTGACTCCGACCTCAACGCCGGGCTCATCACCGAGGAGGAAGCCCGCGAGCGGCGGCAGAAGGTCGCTCGCGAAGCCGACTTCTATGGGGCGATGGACGGGGCGAGCAAGTTCGTGCGGGGCGATGCCATTGCTGCCATCGTCATCATGCTGGTCAACATCATTGGTGGCTTCATCGTCGGCATGGCGCAGCAGGGGTTGAGCCTGCTGGAGGCGTTGCAGCGATATACGCTGCTAACCGTAGGCGAGGGGTTAGTGGCGCAAATCCCCGCGCTGCTGATTTCGACGGCGACAGGCATTATCGTCACGCGGGCGGCAGCCACCTCCGCCCTCGGACAGGACGCTGTCCGTCAGTTGCTCGCGCAGCCGCGGGTGTTGAACATCGTGGCGGGTGCGCTGGTCGTGGTGGGGCTGTTGCCGGGGCTGCCTAAAGTCCCGTTTTTCCTGCTGGCAGCAGGGGCGTTCCTCTTGGCGCGCCTCCTCCAGCAGAACCTGCGGGCGCAGGAGGTCGCGCAGCAGCCGTCCAAGGCGGTTCAGCGCCCGCCTGAAAACGTCAGCGAACTTCTCGCCGTGGACCGCATGGGGTTGGAGATCGGCTACGCGCTGATTCCGCTGGTGGACGTGCAGCAGAACGGCGATTTGCTGGAGCGGGTCACGCTCATGCGGCGGCAGATCGCACTGGACTTGGGGATCATCGTGCCACCCATTCGCATCCGCGACAACATGCAACTGCCCGCGAACACATATAGCATTAAACTGAAAGGGGTCGAGATCGCGCGCGGCGAGGTCCTGCCCCGCTACTATCTTGCCATGAACCCCGGCAGCGTGCGCGAGACGATCGAAGGCATCCCGACGAAGGAGCCGGCGTTCGGCTTGCCCGCCCTGTGGATCGAAGAGAGCCTGCGCCGCCGCGCCGAAGCCGCCGGCTATACGGTGGTGGATGCTACCTCAGTGGTCATCACCCACCTGCAGGAAGTCATCAAAGCCCACGCGGCAGACATCCTGACGCGTCAAGACGTGCAAGCGTTGGTGGACAATCTGCGTCAGACGCAGTCAGCGGTGGTGGAGGAACTCATCCCCACCCTGTTATCGCTGGGGGAGGTGCAAAGGGTGCTGAGCAACCTGCTGCGCGAGCGCGTGCCGATCCGCGACCTCGGCACGATTTTAGAGGCGCTGGCGGATGGGGCGCGGGTGACAAAGGACATAGACCAACTCACGGAATTGGTGCGGCGCGCCTTGGCACGTCTGTTGTGCCAGCGGTATCGTTCATCCGACGGCAGCATTTATGTTACAACTCTTGACCCGAATGTGGAACAAACGCTCCTGGAGGCTTT
>JANWYM010000120.1:0-6170 GCA_025055355.1 Abditibacteriales bacterium | reverse complement strand
CCACCGAGCACGGGACGTTCGTTGCCCTGGAGCCGTCGCTGGCCCAACGGCTTTTGGACCGCCTGAAGGAACAGGTCGAACGGATGGTGACGTTAGGTTACACTCCCATCGTCCTCTGTTCCCCCAAAGTGCGGGCGTGGTTCCGCAAACTGACGGAGCGTGCGTTCCCTAACCTCATCGTGCTGTCGTTTAGCGAAATCGTAGCGGGCGTGGACGTGCAAGCGGTAGGGACAGTGGCGCTGACGAAAACGTCGGAGCGTTAGCACGTTGGCACGTTGACAGGTTGGCAGGTTTAACCTGCCAACGCGCCAACCGTATGGTTTGATATGCGAGCGCAAACGTTTACGGGCGAAACCGTGCAGGACGCGATGAGCAAAGTGAAAGCCACACTGGGCGAGCACGCGGTCATCCTGCACACGAAAAAGCGCACGCAGTCTGGCTGGCTCGGATGGGGGAAGAAGGAACTGTTTGAGGTGCTGGCAGCGGTGGACGACGAGCCAACCACCGTCGGGGCGGGCGTCTCGGCTAACCCTCCGCCGTCGCCGGGGGCAGCGAACCAGTCGGCGAAAACGAGAAGCGTCTACTCTGTTCCGCCGCCGTCGGGAGCGATCGAGGCGCTACGTTCCGAACTGAGCGAGCTGACGCGCACGATGCAGATGATGTGGGAGCGCGCGCGATCGTTGGATGTGAACGGGCTCTCCCTGACGGCGTTGCGGATGATGGAGCGGCTCAAGGAGCACGGGGTGGACGCGCCGTTGGCGCGGGATTGTGCTTTGGCGGCGCAGGAGGAGTTGCTGCGGCGGGAGGACGAGGCTTCTCCCGACGACTCGTTCACTACGGACACATTCCAACGCGCCTTGGTAGCGCAGTTGCGGCAGCGCATCGCGACCTCGGGCGCGATTGAGCCGACGGGGAAAGTCATCTTCCTCGTCGGTCCGACGGGGGGCGGCAAGACGACGACGATTGCCAAGTTAGCCGCCGACTTCGCCCTGTTGCAGCACAAGAAGGTCGCGCTGATTACCGCCGACACCTACCGCATCGCCGCAGTGGAGCAGTTGAAAGTCTACGCCGAAATCATTGGCGTCCCGCTGCAGGTCGCCACCACGCCCGGCGAGATGGCGGCGGCGGTGCGGCGGTATCGCCCTTACGACGTGGTGTTCGTGGACACAGCGGGGCGCAGCCAGCGAAACGCCGCGCAGATGAAGGAACTGGCGGCGCTGGTGCAGGCGGGGGCGGCAGATGAGGTGCATCTCGTCCTCCCCGCACCGACGAACCTGAGAGACGCCATGGACGTCGTGCGCTGTTTCAGCGGGGTCGGCGTTGACCGTCTGCTTTTCACCAAGTTGGACGAGACCACGGCGTTCGGCACAATTGCCAACGTCGCGGTCAAGGCGAGTCTGCCCCTCTCCTACGTCACGCACGGGCAGGACGTGCCAGAGGACATCGCCATCGCCGACGCGTGCAAAATCGCGGAACTCATTGTCGGAGGGTCGAGGGAATGGAGTTGTGCACTCTCGTGAAGGACCAAGCGAAGCAGTTGCGCCTCGTAGCCCAACGTCGGGAGCGGGCGCCGTGCCGTTCCGATTGTCTCCGCCCCTCGGTCGGCGGCACCGCCCCGCGCGTCATTGCGGTCACGAGTGGCAAGGGCGGTGTCGGCAAGACCAGCATGAGCACCAACCTCGCCATCCTCCTGGCGCAGCGGCGACACCGCGTGCTGGTGTTTGACGCTGATTTGGGGCTGGCGAACGTGGACGTGCTGTTGGGACTGCATCCGACGCAGACGCTGCAGCACGTTCTCTACGGCGAGTGCACGCTGGCGGACGTTTTGATGACGGGACCAAACAATATCCGCATCGTGCCGGGCGCGTCGGGGATGGTTGAACTGGCGAACCTGGATGACGCGCCCCGCAGCGCGTTGGTCGAGCAGTTGGGGCAGTTGGGGGACGAGGCGGACGTCGTGATGGTCGACACCAGCCCCGGCGTGTCGCGCAACGTCATCGGATTCGCAGTGGCAGCGGATGAGGTGATTGTCGTGACCACGCCGGAGCCGACAGCCATGACTGACGCTTACGCCGTCATCAAGGTCATCGCCCGCGAGAACGTTCACAGCCGCATCCGTTTGCTGGTCAACATGGTGCGGGACGAGCGCGAAGCCAATGAGGTGACGGACAGAATGCGCCTGGTCGCGCAGCAGTTTCTCCACGTGGAGGTCGAACCCATCGGCTTCGTGCCGCACGACCGCCACGTCGCCCTCGCGGTGCATCAGCGGCATCCCTTTGTGCTGTCGTATCCCCGCTCGCTGGCGGCGCAATCACTGCAAAAAGTCGCAGGACGCCTCGACGGGGATGCCCCTCTGGAGGCACCGCGTTACCGCGCAGAGAACAGCCGCTTCCAGACGTTTCTGGAAAGAGTGAGCGCTGCAATGAAGCGCAGGAAGGAGACGCCACATCATGGCTGAGGATACCTTTTTACGAGTCAATCAAAGAATAGAAATTATGGTGCGGGAGGGTGACAGGTTTGAGCAGTATCCCAGTCGGATTGAGGCGCTGGAGCGCGACCGCTTTATCGTGGCTGCGCCGATGTGGCACGGGGTGCCGCTGCGCCTGCCGTTGGGGACGTCGGTGGAGGTCGCGTTGATGACGCCGACCGCGTTGTATGAGTTTGCGACGCTGGTGGTCGGCGCCGCCGAGCGTCCGCTGCCGACGCTGACGCTGATATATCCCAACGTCGTCAACCGCATCCAGCGGCGGCAGTTCGTGCGCGTCGAGGATGCCTTGCCGGTGCGCGTGGAGTCGCCCACCCGTCTGGAGGCGATCACCATCAACGTCAGCGGGGGCGGCGTGTTGCTCAACCTGAAGCCCCCCCAGGGGGAGGCACCGTCCATCGGTGAGGAGTGGAGTCTGGAACTATATCTGCCCGACCGCCCTGAGCCGCTGCACAGTGTCGGGCGGGTGCTGCGCGCCCAACGGGTGCCCGGCAGCGACCGCCTGCAAGTCGCCTTGGAGTTTGTGCAGATTGACGAAGAGACGCGCAAAGCGATTATTCAGCACGTCTTCCAGCGACAACTGCAACAACGACCGTCGCCATGAGTCTGCTCACAGCCCCCAAAACGGACCGTGCAGGGAGTGCTCCCCGCGTCACCCGCCACGCCCGAGGCATCACCCGAGGAGCGTCACCGAACGGGCTGGAAGAACAGGTCCAACAACTGACCGAGCGGCTGCGCGACCTCGAGCGATTCGTGCGCCAGTTGTCCGCGCTCTACGAAATCAGTCGCATCGTGGAGACGAAGGACAAGCCGCAGACCATCTTCGCCCGCGTCATGCGGGTCGTGCGCAAGGTGATTCCTTGCGAGGGTGGCACGCTGTTCCTGCGCGCGCCTGAGGGCAACACGTTGACGCCGGCGTTCAGCGTCGGGCGCTGCGTCGACCCACTGGACGAGGTGACGTTCACGCTGGGGCGAGGTCTCTCCGCGTGGGTGGCGCAGGAGAAAAAGCCCATCCTGCTATCGCGCACGCGCCCGTTTCACGTCGTGCGATTGAATGATAAGAATAGCCCGCCGCTGGTGGGGACGTCGCGCCTGCGCTCGTTTGCCTCCATCCCCCTGCTGAGTGAGGGGGAAGTGATCGGGGTGCTGAACCTGTATCACTCGCAGCCGGAGGTCTTCGACGAGAGGGCGTCCTACCTGTTGCGCATCGTCGCCAGCCAAGTCGCGGCGACGGTCGAGCGCGTCCTCGTTTATCAGCAACTGCAGAAGCAGGCGGTGACCGACAGCCTGACGGGGCTGGCGAATCACGGCTACTTCTATCGCCGCTTACGCGAGGAGGTGCATCGGGCGAAGCGCTACCAATCCCCCCTCTCGGTGCTGCTGATAGACGTGGACAACTTTAAACAGATGAATGACCGCTATGGGCACCGCACGGGAGACGCCGTGCTGCAAGCGCTGGCATCGCTGCTGCTCACCCAGTTGCGCGATAGTGACGTCGTCGCCCGCTACGGCGGCGAGGAGTTCGGCGTGTTGCTGCCGCACACGGACCTCGAGCCAGCACGCGTGACCGCTGAGCGCCTCTGCGAAACCATCCGGCAGACCCCCATCCCTCGGCGGCGGGGATGCCTTCACGTGTCGGTCAGCATCGGCGTTGCCAGTCTGCCCTCCCATGCGCAGAGCCCAGATGTTCTCGTGCAGAAAGCCGACTACGCCCTGTATCAAGCCAAAAGCGCCGGGAAAGATAGAGTTTGCGTCGCAGAAATCTGACGGGTCACGGGGGGCAACGGGCGGATGGACCCTCTGACGCGTGGAGTCTCTGCGTTGCTGAGGTTTTGAAGATGCGCCGCGTGGCATTAGATGACGTGCAACCGAACATGGTCTTAGCCCGGACGGTGATGTCCGTCGAGGGGCGGATGTTCGTCGCCAAAGGCACAGTGCTGCAGCCGCCCTATGTCGAGAAACTGCGGGAGGCGGGCTTCCAAGTTGTCTATGTGCTGGAGGACGCGGACGAGCAGGTCGTGACGGAGGAGGTCATCTCGGAGGGCTTGCGGCTGGAGGCGCTGTTCGTTATCCACAATGCCTTGCGGCGGGTGGAAGCCATTAGTAAGGGCGCGCGGATGACGCTCAACCAACTGGAGATTGAGCAGTGCGTTGCCGCGCTGATTGATGAACTCATCCGTCACCGCCACCGTTTGGTGACCTCCGTGGACCCGACAGCCTACAACGATTACCTTGCAGCCCACTCGGTCAACGTTTGCATCCTCGCCCTGCTGACGGGCATCGGGATGGGTTACAACACGGCGAGATTAGAGGCGTTGGGCATCGGGGCGTTGCTGCACGACGTAGGGATGGTCACGGTGCCCGCAGAGGTCTGGCGCAAAGCGGGTGCGTTGACGCCCGAAGAGCGCAAGCAGGTGGAGACGCATTGCCTCGCAGGGTGGCAAATTCTCCAAGCCAACGCGCGCTTCAAAGCCACCAGTTTGGCGGTGGTGCTTCAGCATCAGGAGCGCTACGACGGCACAGGCTATCCCCGGGGGCTCAAAGGTGCTGACATCCACGAGTTTGCGCGAGTGACGGCGGTGGCGGACGTTTATGATGCTCTGCTGGAACACAAAATCTATCATCCCGGCTATCCGCCGCATGAAGCCATGCGTCTCATCCGCGCGGGCTGCGGCACGCACTTCGACCCGGCGATTGCTGAGGAGTTGCTGAAGCATGTCGCCCCGTATCCGCCAGGGGGGCGCGTCCGTCTCAGCAACGGTTGCGAAGGCTGGGTCGTCGCCGCGGGCGAGTATGGACGCATCAGCCCGACCATCCGCACGGCGACAGGTGAAGAGATCAGGCTCGCTGAGTGCCCGGGGGTGGAAGTCACCGAGGTTCTCAGTTATTAAGGCGGTTGTGGCAAGAGAGACGTGAGGGCAGGCACGATGTTGAACATCATCAATGATAAATCGGTGAAGCAACTCGCGCTGCTGATGGCGTTGCTGGTGTCGGGGTTGAGTCTCAGTCACGGCGCTCCCCTGGCGACGTGCGGGGCGCGATTCGCTCTCGTCTACTGTGCGGCGATGTTCATGGGGCGCCTCGCTTGCCAGATATGGGAATGGGCGAACTCTCCGCCATCCCCTCACGCTCTGGAGACAACGGACGGAGCAACGACCCACCCAGAAGAGGGCAGGTCCGACGGAAGGAGTGTAGAGGCGCACGCGCCTCTCGCACAAGGAGGATAGATGCATGATGACGCTGGCACAAGCCTGGGAACGCTATAAGAAAGACAAAGATTATGCGGCTAAGGAGAGGTTGGTCGCCGAATACACCCCATTGATTCACTTCGTGCTGGGGCAGATTCATCTGCCTTACACTCCCTTGATGCAGTTCGAGGACGCCGTAAGTTACGGCTTTCTGGGGTTGCTCGATGCGCTGGACAAGTTTGATCCCTCGCGGGGGTTCAAGTTCGAGACCTACGCCGTCGCCCGCATTCGCGGGGCGGTGCGCGACGGAATGCGCGAGACGCAGTGGATGCCGCGCTCCGTGCTGCAAAAGATGTCACAGGTCGAAAAGGTCATGCAGCGGCTGGAAGCAGAACAAGGGCGTCCGCCCACGGAAGAGGAAACAGCCGATGCCTTGGGGATGACGCGGCAAGCCTTTCAGTCCCTCCTCAACGACATCAGCCCGGTCACGCTCTATT
>JANWYM010000011.1 GCA_025055355.1 Abditibacteriales bacterium | reverse complement strand
GGCAAAACGCAAAAGTTTAGCTTGATCGTCCCGTGACCGTTGCGGCTCGGACTCGTTAAAAATCTGCAATCACTTTTTTTTGCGGCGCGGTAATATGCCCTCCCCTTTGACATCTTCATCCGTCAGAGCCGACAAAACTGCCCGAACAGGGCGTCACTTTAAGATAAGACAAGTCGCTCACTTGTCCTATCTGGAAAACTGTAAGGAGGTCTTCACGATGAAGCGTTTTCATGGAGTTGGCGTTTTGACCGTTTTACTGAGTTCACTGCTGTTTGTGTTAGGAAGCGCGGGCACCGCCCAACCGCCCAAGAAGGTCGCCAAGGATTTGGCGAAACTCATCGCCAGCGGACGGGGCGACGTCCAGTCCGTTATCATCCAAACCTACGACCAGCCCAACAACAGCGACCTGCTGAATGTGCAGCGGCGCGGCGGCAAAGTCAAGCGGATGCTCCGCCGACTCCGCGCTCTCTCCGCTGACCTCACACTTCCGCAAATTGCCGCGCTCGCGCAGAACCCCCGCGTGAAGCACATCTCCCCCGACCGCACGGTGCGCTCCCATGCTACCACCGCCGAGGTCGTGGCAACGGCAGCAGACGTGGCGTGGACGCGTTACGGCGTCACCGGTCAGGGGATCGGCATCGCCATCCTTGACTCTGGCGTGCAAAAGCACAAAGACCTCGGCAACCGCGTGATTGCGTGGAAGAACACGGTGAACAACAAGAAAGCCGAATATACGGACGACTACGGCCATGGCACGCACGTTGCGGGCATCGCGGCAGGGGACGGCAGTTCCTCCGCAGCGGGCAATTATACCACCAAGTTCTATGGCGTCGCGCCCGGTGCGAACATCATCGCCGTCAAAGTGTTGAACGCCGTAGGCGAGGGAAAAGTGAGCGACGTGATTGAAGGGATTGAGTGGTGCATTGAAAACAAAGACCGCTACAACATCCGCGTGATCAACCTCTCCTTCGGACATCCTGTTTACGAAAGTTATAAAACCGACCCGCTGTGCCAGGCGTGCGAGCGGGCGTGGGCGGCAGGGATCGTCGTCGTGGTTTCGGCGGGCAACCGGGGACGACTGGACCCCACCAACAAGGACGGTGGCACCGCTTATATGAGCATCAACAGCCCCGGCAATGACCCTTACGTCATCACCGTCGGCGCAACCAACACAAGCGGGACAACTGACCCGATGGATGATATGATGGCATCTTATAGCAGCCACGGCCCCACGCCGATTGACCACGTGATGAAGCCCGACATCACCGCCCCCGGCAACAAGGTCGTTTCCCTGCTGGCAAAGGGTTCTTACCTCGAAGCCACCATGCCAGAGAACGTAGTAGCCCCTGCCACCTACGGCGGCAAAGGCAGACCCCGCTACTTTGTCCTCAGCGGAACGAGCATGGCAACCCCGATGGTGTCGGGCGCGGTGGCGCTGATGCTGGAGCAAGACCCGACTTTGTCGCCCAACGACGTGAAAGCCCGCCTGATGGCGTCCGCCAGCAAAAACGTCTTCAACCGCGATGGCTCACCTGCTGACGCTTTCGCGCGCGGCGCAGGACAGTTGAATATCGCAGCGGCTCTGGCGTCGAAAGTCGAAATCCTTGCAGGGCACGCCTGGTCGCCCGTTGTCGTTCGCGGTGCCAAGCCGGGACTCTACTTCCTCTCCACCATACCCTTCCGCGCTATGAACGCGCTATGGGGCGACAACGCCCTCTGGGCGGACAACGCGCTGTGGGCGGATAACGCCCTCTGGGCGGACAATGCGCTGTGGGCAGACAACGCCCTCTGGGCGGACAATGCGCTGTGGGCGGACAACGCCCTCTGGGCAGACAACGCGCTGTGGGCAGACAACGCCCTCTGGGCGGACAATGCCCTCTGGGGAGATTGATACCTCGCGCAACGTGGTATAATCCGAAACGAGAGACGTTGGAAGGCCCAGACTTCAATTGCTTAGCATCCTCTCTCACACTGAAACGACAGGAGCCCAGTTTAGGTGATGAACCTCTGGGCTTCTGTCGTTTCATGTAATAAGCAAGGGGTCACAATCATTGTCATCCTGAGCGCAGCGAAGGGTCTCAAAAACGGGATGCTTCGCTGCGCGAAGAATGACAGCGCTTGTGAATAGTTACTTACGGAATACGCATCACGCCTGTCATGGCGAGCGGAGCGAAGCCATCCCTTTTGTCGCAGGGGATGGCTTCGCTCCGCTCGCCATGACAAGCATTGGTGGAGATGCTCCATGCTCACGGGCAACCTCATCAACCTACGCGCATTGGAGCGTGACGACTTAGAGCGCTGCTGGACGTGGATGAACGACGCGGAGGTCACGCAGTTCCTCGCGGTGCCTCAGAGGCCCATTTCGCGGGTGGAGGAGGAGAAATGGCTGGAAAACGCTATGACGCAGCGGGACGATGAATGTGTCTTTGCGATTACGACGAAGGACGGCACGCACATTGGCAATTGCGGGTTGATGTGCATTGACCACGTAGCGCGGCACGCGGCACTCGGGATTATGATTGGCGACAAAGACTACTGGGGTCGAGGTTACGGCGCCGATGCCGTGAACGTCCTTCTGCGTTACGCTTTTGAGGTCCTGAACCTCAACCGCGTCTACCTCCGCGTTCACGCATACAACCTGCGCGGCATCCGTTGCTATGAAAAGTGTGGGTTTCAGCACGAAGGGCGCCTGCGGCAGCAAGTCTATCGGCATGGGCGCTATTGGGACACGCTGGTTATGGGTATGCTGCGGGAGGAGTGGGAAAGTCGCTCTGACATGATTAACGCAACGCAGGTAGCATGACCGCGCTCCCTTTTTAGAGGGATCGTCCACGCCTCAATGCATCGGGACACCACGCCGCGTGGGATGTCGTTGGCGCGAAAACGTCATTGCGAGCGGAGCGCAGCCATCCCCCGCGGAGGGGACGGCTGCAATGGAGGGAAGTGGTTCGCTTCGCCCGCAATGACAGACGATTTGGAGGAGTCGGCTCTGCTGGAGCGTCGTCCGCCCGTGGGGACGGTTATTTTCAAGGGAGGTTGACGTAAAACAGCCGATATGATATGTAAGTAAGTGGGTCAATTGAATAGTTAGGTAAGGCGCCATAAATTCTATCACGATGCCGAAGGCAACGCTCATATCATTCGCCCACCCCGTGCGCTACTGTAACGCTAAAATAGCGTCAGAAGCGGCGTTGGGGGGCGGTTCACTGACGGAATTTCTGGTGACTTACTTAGGGTGAAAGGTTGGCAGGTTGGCACGTTGAACGTGCCAACGTTCCAACGTTCTAACGTGCCAACGTCCTCTTGCAGGCAGGAGTGCTGTCGTGCTTCAGTTGCAGCCCCGCAAAAAACGCATATTGCAAGCCGTCGTGGAGAAATACGTCGAAACGGCGGAGCCGATCGGCTCGCATACGCTGGTGCGCGAGTTGAACTTGGGCATCAGTTCGGCGACCGTGCGTAACGACTTGGCGGAGTTGGAGGACATGGAACTCCTCACGCACCCCTACACCTCGGCGGGGCGCGTGCCGACGGATCTGGGCTATCGCGCCTACGTCAACGATTTGTCGCCACGTCCCTTGCCGCTGATGCCGCTCTCGGAGCGGCTGCGCGCGGCGGCGTTGGACATCGAGCGCGTTTTGGAGAACGCCTGCCGCATGTTGGCACAACTGACGAATTACACCGCCATCGTGCTTGTGCCGACCGAGGAGCGGGACGTGATGAAGCATGTGCAGTTGGGCAACGTCAACGAAGATGCGCGCCGCCGACCGCATCGTTTGCTTGTCGTGCTGGTGACCAGCGCGGGGCACGTCGAGCACTCCTTGTTTGAAACGCCTACTTACATTGCGCCGTCGCGCCTGCAGCGCATCGCGCGCTTTCTCAACGCCAAGTTAAAGGGGCGCACGTTATCCAGCATCAAAAACCTCTCGTTCGCCGACATCGCCGACCCGCAGGAACCCGTTGACCCGTTCGCGGAGCGGTCTTTTGAACTGGTCAAGGAGAGCATCAGGGCGCAAGCCGATGACAAGGTGCTGGTGGAGGGCATCGTCTACATTCTCAACCAGCCAGAGTTCGCGCGCGTTGACAAAGCCCGCGCCGTGCTGAACGTGCTGGAAAAGCCGGCTCTGTTGACCGGTCTGATGTCCATGCCGCTGCGTCAATTGGGGATCACGGTGGTTATCGGACGCGAGCACGAATTATCACCCATTCAGGAAACGAGTTTTATCGGCGCGCCTTACAAAATGGGCGACCAGTGGTTAGGTAGCATCGGTATCCTGGGACCGACGCGCATGAAATACAATGAGGCAATGCCCATGGTGCAACACATGGCGCGTCAACTCAGTCAATGCCTATCGGAGATGATGTGAGGCAGAGGAGGTATCATCGTCAGTCTCTCATCAAGGAGGTGATATACCGTTGTCGCAAGAAAACGAGTCTATCCCTGAACAGGCATCCCAACATCCTCCCGCTGAGGACGCGGCAGAGGTTGAAGCACATATCGCTGATGCCGATAATGCCATACAGGTAGAACCACCTCTCGATCTGCAACAGCAATTAGAAGAGTTACAAAGGGAATTGAACATGCTGAGGGAGCAGAACCAAGAGTTAAATGACCAATACCTGCGCGCGTTAGCCGATATGGAGAACGCTCGTCGCCGTCATCTGCGGGAGTTAGCCGACCGCCAGCAGTTCGCCAACGAACGTCTCATCAACGACCTCCTGCCTGTGCTGGACAATCTGGAGCGCGCCCTGGAGGCTGCCAGTCATACGCAGAACAACGAGGGATTAAAGGAAGGTGTGGAATTAACCGCGCGTCAGTTTCTCGCCGTGCTAATGAGTTACGGCGTCAGCCCGATTGATGCTATCGGACAGCCGTTCAACCCCGCGCTCCACGAGGCTGTGGGGCAGGTGGAAACCGACGAACATCCCGAAGGCATCATTGCCGCCGAACTGCAGCGCGGCTACGTCCTGCACGGGCGCACCCTTCGTCCCAGCCGCGTGATGGTAGCGCAGAGAAAAGTGACCAGTGACCAGTAACCAGTGACCAGTAACCAGTCCTCACGGTTCACTGGTCCCTGGTTGCTGGTCACTGGTCACTGATTACTGATGACCGGTTCATGCCGAACAAACGAGACTATTACGAGATTCTCGGTGTCAGTCGCAACGCCGATGCCGAGGAAATTAAGAAAGCCTATCGGCGTCTGGCGAAGCAATATCATCCCGACATGAACCCCGACAACCGCGAAGAAGCGGAGGAAAAGTTCAAGGAGTTGTCGGAGGCTTACGCGGTTCTCAGCGACGCCGAGAAACGCGCCCGCTATGACCGCTTTGGGCATGACGCGCCTGGCGGGTTTGGCGTGGACTTCAGCCGCGATTTTGGCTTCGGCGGACTGAGCGACCTCTTCGGCGACTTCTTTAGTGACCTCTTTGGGGCACCCCACGGGGGCAGAGAGACCACACAGCGCGGCGCGGATTTGCGCTACGATATGACTATCACGCTCGAGGAGGCATATCATGGCGTCGAACGCCCCATCGAAATTCACAGCCGTGTCACCTGCGGCACTTGCCGAGGTAGCGGCGCCGCGCCGGGCACGCGACCGCAGACCTGCCCCACCTGCTACGGACGCGGACAGGTGCGCGTCCAGCAGGGACGCGGTTTCTTCAACATGGTCAGCATTACCACCTGTCCCCAATGTCAAGGGACGGGGCAGACCATTCCGCGACCCTGCCCGGAATGTCGCGGTGAGGGGCGCGTCCTCAAGACGCGGCGGTTGACGGTGCGCATCCCGGCGGGCATCGAAGACGGCGCGCGCTTGCGCATGACGGGGCAGGGCGAGGACGGCTTTCGCGGCGGACCGCCAGGTGACCTTTACGTTTACGTCCGCGTGCAGGAGCATGAATACTTCGAGCGGCGCGGGTGCGACCTCATCTGCGAACTGCCTATATCCTTCGCGCAAGCGGCGCTGGGCGCCACCATCAACGTGCCGACCCTGGAGGACGAGGAGCCTTTGACCATCCCGCCCGGCACGCAGACGGGCACCGTCTTTCGCCTGCGCGGACGCGGCATGGTTGACCTGCGCAGCAACAGCCGCGGCGACCAACACGTCGTCGTGCGCGTCGTCACGCCGACCCAACTCACTCCCCGCCAGAGGGAACTTCTCCAGGAGTTCGCCAAAGAAAGCGGCGAAACGCTCTCCGATTCCGCCAAGCCCAAAGGCTTCTTTGAGCGCGTCAAAGATGCCCTCAGCGACATGGTGAACCCCGACGAATGAGGCTGTCCCTCCTCTCTCTGACCGACGCTCATCTCGCCGACCCCGCCGCTGTTGCAGAGAGCGTGCGAGGCGTCAAAGAGCGAGGCAACTCGGAGGTGTTCCTGCGCTGGGACGGCGACACGCGCCACTTGCTGGATGAGGCGGTCGTGACAGCGTTCCAGAGCGCGGTCAACGCGGCGCAGGGTCAGGGGCTGAACGTTTGGCTCTGCCTTGACCCTCGCCAAGCCGCTGACGTCTTCCTCCAGCAGCACCCGAGGAAGCAGCCAACGGCGGTCACCTACGCCAACGGACGATTTCACCACCGCGCCCTGTGGGCTTTCGATTACGCCGCCCTGGAGGTCAACGCCTTCGTGAAGCAACTCCTCGCCCACTACCACCGCGCCGTCCCCCGACTGCATGGTATCTGGTGTGAGTCGCCGGGCTACCCAACTGATGACCCGACGGTTCTTTTCGTCAGTGACGACTTTTACCGCGAGTTTGCCGACCGCGTGGTGACAGGCGTTTTCAGCCGTCCCACTTACGACCTGCGCGAAAAACTGCCCTGTCTGTTTGAGGACACCCCTGAGGCGACGCGGGTGCGCTGTGATTATTTCTCCGTGTGGGCGGACATGGTGTTCCGCGTGCAAAGCACCTGGCGCACGGAAGCGGCGCGGTTGTGGGGAAACGCCATCGAGGTGGGGCTGGTTCTGGACTGCGGTGAATCCGCTGCCCAGCAACTCCGACGCGGCACCGCTGATTACTTCCGCTTCGCGCGAGACACGGCGACGCAGGTTTTCCTCAAGGGCGAGGCATCCGACGCCGCCTTGCGCAGCGCGCTGGATCGTTCCCTGAAAAAGTATCACCCGACCGCGCCCGTCACATCAAAGGCACACGTTGCCGTCATCTACAACTGGCTCACGCTCGCCGCGCTCCCATCGCCGCAGGCAGAGGCGTATCGCTGTTCGCTGGCGACGTTAGCGCAGGTGTTGAGCCAGCGCGGCGTGGCTTTCGACATCATCCCCCCCGAAGTCCTCACGAGGGCCACAGACGTAACGGAGAACGGCGGGTTGCAGTCGCAAGTCGAAACTTACGACGCGGTGATTTATCCTTATCCGTTGGTGCACACCAAACCCGACTGGGAAACGTTGAAGTTCTTCATCGAGAGCAACGGAAGGACATTGCTTTACGGTCCCGCGCCCCGCCAACTCGTGAACGGCGCAAGCCTTCGAGAGGAATGGGAGCGACTGGTGCCGACGCAGAACTGGCACTACGTGCCTCACGACGCCCCGCAGGAGGTGGCGGACTGGTTGGTCAGCAAGGTTTTGGGTTCTGGGTTTGAGGTTTGAGGCTTTGCTAACCCCCAAAACCCAAAGCCTAAACCCCATGTTCATTGACAGCCATTGTCATCTGAGCGACCCCAAGTTTGCTGCCGACTACGCCGAGGTGCTTTTGCGCGCGCGGCAGAACGATGTCGGCATCGTCATCAACATCGGTTCCCACCTCGCCAACAGCGGCGAGGTGCTGGCGCAGGCGGAGGCGTGCGACGGGATGTTTGCCACTGTCGGCGTGCATCCGCACGAGGCGTCGTCGTGGGACGACGACACCTCAGACGCGCTGCGCCAATTAGCGCAGCATCCGAAAGTGGTCGGCATCGGGGAAACGGGGCTGGATTTTCATTACGACCTCTCGCCGCGCGCGCAGCAGGAACGCGCTTTTCGCCAGAGCATCTGCCTGGCGCGGGAACTCCAACTGCCGCTGGTCATTCACAACCGCGAAGCCGATGCCCTGCTGCTGAACGTCTTGCGCGCCGAAGACGCGAGCGCCGTCGGCGGCGTGGTGCACTGCTTCACCAGTGACCTCGAGACCGCGCGGGCGGTTCTGGACTTGGGCTTTTACATCGGCTTCACGGGCATCATCACCTTCCCGAAATCGCAGGACTTGCGTGAGGTCGTGAAGTTCGTTCCAATCGAGAGGACGTTGATTGAAACCGACGCGCCTTATTGCGCGCCCGTGCCGCATCGCGGGAAACGGAATGAACCCGCGTTCGTCCGACACGTCGCGGAGAAAATCGCTGAGGTTAAGGGAATCGCTGTCACAGAGGTTCGGGAAACGACAACGGCAAACGCGCGGCGGTTGTTTCGACTGGGAGCGCTACCATGACCAAGGTTAGCCCTTTGGGCTTGCCGCATTGACCCCTTGACCAATTTGATTCCTGCAAAAGTGACGAGGGCAACCGCGTCGCTTCGGTCGTGCTTACCCCGCTGGTGTCAGCACCGGCTCCGGCTTGCGCGATTCGGGCGGGGTTGCGCCAAAGAACACCTTGAACGCTTCGACCAGCATCAGCAGCGCTAAACCGACGAGAACAAGCGCGACCCACGGCACGGGGTCGGTGGTGAAGTGGAAACCTTCTCCCGTCACGAACGCCTTCTTAATCGTCACGATGAGCGCCCATGTGCTCATGACATACATCCACACCGTCGGCACGCCCGTCACCAGCCAGACCCATGGCGCCTTGCGCGTTCGGACCAGCCAGACGGTCACGCCCAGCAGCGTCAAGGCAGCGAGGAGTTGGTTGCTGGCGCCGAACAGCGACCAGAAGATTTTCCATGCGGGGATGACTTTGCCCGTCGGGTCGAGCGTCGTGCGCATGACGAACAGCAGCGGCACACCGGCGGTGATGGCAGTGGCGAGCCAGCGCCCTTTCACATCGCGCCAGCCGAACAACTCCTGAAGGATGTAGCGCCCCAAGCGGGTGCAAACGTCGAGCGTATCATAAACAAACGTCGTAAACGCCATCAAGCCGAACGAGATGCCGAACGCGGCGGGGATGCCGATGACCTCGAGGAAACTGCCAATGCCCTGGGCGTAGATAAAGTTCGGCTGTGGGTTCTTAAGCAGCGGCGCGTTTTGCGCCAGCATCATCACACAGCACAGGGACACGACGGCGACCATCCCCTCGAGCAGCATCGCCCCGTAGCCAATGACCCGCGCATCGGTCTCGCGCTTGAGTTGCTTGGAGGTCGTGCCGGAGGCGATGATAGCATGGAAACCCGAACACGCACCGCAGGCGACGGTGATGAACAGCATCGGAAACAGCGTGTCGCCCTTCGCCGTCGTCCAGTGCGTGAAGGCGGGATACTGCACCGTCTTCCCTCCAAAGATGAGACCCAGCGCGCCGCCTGCGAGAGCGAAGAACAGGAAATATCCGCCCAAGTGTCCACGCGGTTGGAGCAGAATCCACATCGGCACAACGGAGGCGACGAAGCAGTAAGCCAGCAGCAGCACATCCCAGATTTTGTGCGCGACGGTCTTCTCTACACCGAGCAGACTCGCCAAGTCAAACGGGATGTAAGGACCGACCCAGATGGCAAAACCGACCAGCGGTAGAAAGATGACGGTTGCCCAGCCCAGGGGCAGTCCCGTGTAGCGCAGCAGCAGACCCATGAGGATGGGCAGCGCGAGGTAAAGCAGTGACGAGGTAGCAATCGCGCCGCGGGGGACTTCCTGCCCGCTTTCCAGTTTGACCACCTCCACGAACGATGACGCGGTGATGTCGGTGAAGGCGACAATGATGTAAATAAGGGCAATCCAGACGAACGACAGGAAGAGCACATAGGAACGGCGGCTCATGTGCTCGCGCACGACTTCAGCGATGGAGCGCGCCTTGTGCCGCACAGAGGCGATAAGCGCGGCGAGGTCGTGCACGCCGCCAATGAGGACACAGCCCAGCACAATCCACAGCAGCGCGGGCAGCCAGCCGAACATCACACCCGCCAGAATTGGTCCAACAATCGGACCGGCGGCGGCGATGGCGGAGAAGTGTTGACCGAGGAGGAACTTCGGCTCAATGGGCACATAGTCCACGTCGTCGCGCATCTCGACGGCTGGGGTGGGCTTGTGGGGGTCGAGTTGAAACAGCCGCGCCAAGACGTTCCCATACAAACAGTAAGCCGCCCCGATGAAGAGACCACTCAGAACAACGATGGTGAGCAAACCCATGATACATCCTCCTGTGCTTGACATCGGATGGGTTGAGTATAAATGATTTGTCGGGAGGCTGTCAATTGGCTGTGGAGTTCATTAACGGATGAAGCCGATTCCGTCGGCGCTTGTTGAAGCACCCACCGCGTCATCGGCTCCGAGCATCCATGCCCCATCCTCGTCCTTGCCCTCATCGTCCCGCCCCTCACGATGACACCCGTGCGCTCGCCGTGATAGGCGTTTTCAAGGGGGAGGGCAAATTGCCTATCGTTCAGCATCCGCAATAGAAAATGAGGTATATCGGCTTAGATAGCATAGCCTCTTGTGGGTGTCGCTTGGGCAAGGGAGGCGCATCGGCGCGTGTTCGCGCCGTTACGCGAACGCGTGCCTCCTTGGCTCGTATTCGGGAGGTGTATCACGCGAGCGATGACGGCAGGGCAGCTTGGAAAACTGCCCGTGTTCGGCGTCAGAGATGGGCATATTGGGGAATCGCCTCTCTAATAATCGTCCTGCTTGCCCACCTCCTGAACATGAGCTGAACACTTACGTTTCCTTCCCCGGATGCAGGGTGTCGTGTTGACGGCAGGCGGGGAGTTCAAGGATGTCACCTTCCTTGCCTCGCAGTTCAGGGGGCAGTTGGGCGTTGATAAAACGCCACAAGTGACGGCGCAAGGAGATTTCGGCTTTTTCATCGTTGGCTAAATCTAACACAACGCTTTCCAACACGAGCGCCGGCACCTCCATGCGAGAGAGGCGTTCCCACTCTTGATAGCGTTCACGATACCGCTGGTACGCCTCTTGCCAGTTGTGAACCAGCGCATCGGGCAGCCACAAGTTGACCGTCTGCGGACGAGGAGTTGTATGAGAAACGTAAGTCAATCGCATAGGACCTCTCCTGCTTCACAGTGCTATGGTATTGAACTTTGTAAGCAAAAGGTATGCCAATCCCCATGCTCAACGGGGCGAAGAACCGCAATCACCCGTAGTTGAGGCGAAATGAGCATTAAACTTCCCCATCTTGGTAAAGGGAGGTTGGGGAAGGTTTACAATTTGAGGAAGAAAAATGTCGGATATGCCAAATCGGTGTTAAGAAAACCGACACTTGCCGTGTCCTTATGCGGGCGTGCGGCTGACAATATGAGGGAGGTCATCTATTATGAAGAATGGAAGAGTGCAGAGGAGGGCTGAATCTCTGCGCATAAAAGAGACGCGCATCCTGGAGGCGATAGCATCAGGCGCGTCGCTTTCCGAGGTATTGACGCTCCTGTGCCGAAGCATCGAAGAACAGGTCAAGGGCATGTTCTGTTCCATTCTCCTCCTCGATGAGGACGGCATGCACCTGCGGCATGGCGCGGCGCCGAGCCTGCCGGAGGATTACAGCAGAGCGGTAGATGGCGTCGCTATCGGACCGAACGTTGGCTCCTGTGGCACGGCGGCTTATCTTAGTCAGACGGTCATCGTTGCCGACATCGCCACCGACCCGTTGTGGGCGAACTTCCGCGATTTAGCGCTGGGCTACGGGCTCCGCGCCTGCTGGTCCACTCCCATCTTTTCCTCCAGCGGCAAAACGTTGGGCACTTTTGCGATGTATTATACCGTCCCTCGCAAACCCAGCCTCCGCGACCGGCAACTCATCGAGCGCGCCAGTTATCTGGCGGGGATTGCTATCGAGCGCCAACGCGCTGAAGACGCCCTGCGCGAAAGCGAAAGCCGCTATCGGGAGCTCATCGAGAACGCGAACGACATTATTTACACCCACGACCTGGAGGGAAACTTCACCTCCATCAATGGAGCCGCCGAGCGCATCACGGGCTATAATCGCGCTGAGATAGTCAAGCTTAACATCGCCCAAGTCCTCGCCCCTGAATATATCGAAACGGCGCGCCGGATGATCGCTCGCAAACTGATGGACAACGCCCCAACCGTTTACGAGGTGGAGATTGTCACTAAAGACGGACGCCGCGTCCCGCTGGAGGTCAGCACGCGGTTGGTCTCTCAGAACGGGAAAGCCGTCGGGGTGCAGGGCGTCGCCCGCGACATTAGCGCGCGCAAACAGGCGGAACAAGCGCGGCGCGAGGCGGAGGCGGTCTATCACTCTTTGGTGGAGAGTTTACCCCAGTGCATCTTCCGTAAGGACGTGGAGGGACGCTTCACCTTCGGCAACTCGCGCTTCTGTGCCTCCTTGGGCAAAGCGCTGGAGGAAATC
Organism: Abditibacteriales bacterium; assembly: GCA_025055355.1. Classification (GTDB taxonomy): domain Bacteria; phylum Armatimonadota; class Abditibacteriia; order Abditibacteriales; family JANWYM01; genus JANWYM01. Next base: position 10,550 of record JANWYM010000011.1, on the reverse strand, counting down.
ATCGGCAAGACCGATTTCGATTTCTACCCGGCGGAACTGGCGCGAAAATATCGCGCCGATGACCTCACAGTGATGCAGAGCGGCGAGCCTGTGGATACGATTGAGGAACACCAGCCGCCTGGAGGGGAGAAAATCTACGTTCACGTCATCAAAACGCCCCTTAGAGACAGCGAGGGCAAGGTGATAGGGATACAGGGCATCTTCTGGGATGTGACTGCCAAGAAACGCGCCGAGGACGCTCTCGCCGCCGAAAAGGAACTGCTCGCGGTGACCCTGCGTTCGATTGGTGACGGCGTGATCGCCACGGACACGCAAGGCAACATCGTGTTGATGAATCGGGTCGCCGAACAACTGACGGGCTGGCAGCAGAAGGACGCCATCGGCAAACCGCTCCACGAGGTCTTCTCCATTATTCATGAGAAAACCCGCCGCCGCTGTGACGACCCGGTCACAACGGTGCTGCGCAATGGGGGCGCCGTGGAACTCACCAGCAACGCCGTGCTGGTGGCGCAGGATCGCACCGAGCGTTTCATCGCCATCAACGGCGCGCCCCTCCGCGACCGAGACAGCCGCATCATCGGCGTCGTCGTGGCGTTCAACGACGTAACCGAGAAACGCAAAATGGAAGCCGAACTCCTCAAAATCGAGAAGTTGGAGTCCTTAGGCGTTCTGGCGGGCGGCATCGCCCACGACTTCAACAACATCCTCACCGCCATCTTAGGCAACATCTCGCTGGCGACGATGTATGCCGACCCCCAGAGCGATTTGCAGCAGATCTTGACCGAAGCAGAATCCGCTTGCCTGCGCGCCCGCGACCTCACCATGCAGTTGCTCACCTTCGCCAGAGGTGGCGCGCCCATCATTCGGACCGCTTCGATTGCCAACCTGCTGCAAGACGCCACGCGTTTCACCCTGCGCGGCTCCAACGTTAAGTGCGAGTTCGACATCGCCGAGGACCTATGGGCGGTGCAGGTGGATGAAGGGCAGATCAGTCAGGTCATCCATAACCTCGTCATCAACGCCCAACAAGCCATGCCGCAAGGCGGGACGGTCAAGGTCACAGCGGAAAATGTCGCCATCGGGGCGTGCGAAGGCGTCCCCCTCAAAGCCGGGCGATACGTCAAAATCTCCATCGAAGATAGCGGCATCGGCATCCCCGAAGAACACCTGTCCAAAATCTTTGACCCCTACTTTACCACCAAACAAAAAGGCACCGGGCTGGGATTGGCGAGTGCGTATTCCATCATCAAGAACCACGACGGTTATATTACCGTCGAGTCCGAATTAGGCGTTGGCACGACCTTCCACGTTTATCTTCCCGCCTCCCCGGAAAAGGTCGAGCCGCCCAAAGGCGAAATGACGAGGTTGGAAACCTCGCCCACTAAAAAAGGGAGGATTCTGGTGATGGACGACGAAGAAGTCATCCGCGACATCACCCGAGAGGTCCTGACGCGCATGGGTTACGAAGCCGAGTTCGCCCGCGAGGGGATGGAGGCGGTGGAGATGTATCGTCAAGCGCAAGCGAAGGGGCAAGTGTTTGACGCTGTGATTATGGACCTGACCGTGCCTGGCGGGATGGGCGGCAAGGAAGCGACGCGCCAGTTGTTGGAGATAGACCCTCACGCCAAAGTCATCGTGTCCAGCGGCTACTCCAATGACCCCATCATGGCGAACTACGAAGCCTACGGCTTCTGCGGCGTTGTTGCTAAACCCTACAAGGTCAAAGACCTTGTCGCCACCCTGCAAAGTGTGATCGCCAATGGGCGTAGAAGTAAATGACCACTGACCCGTGGTCTCGTTATCCTGGGGTTTCGTAGTCGCGTGGTCAGGGGTCATGTGGTCACGTGGTCAGGGGTCATTGCCGACATGACAGCCTTCTTCGCCGACCTGCACATCCACATCGGACGCGCCGCCGACAACAAGCCGGTGAAGATCACCGCCGCCCGCGACCTCACGTTTGAGAACATCGCCCGCGAGTGCGCCGAGCGCAAGGGCATGGACCTCGTGGGCATCATTGACTGCGCCGCGCCCGCCGTGCTTCGGCAGATTCGTGAACTGTTGGACAACGGGGCGATGGTCGAGGTCGACGGCGGCGGTATCCGCTACCGTGATGCGGTCACCCTCATCCTCGCCGCCGAGATGGAGACCCGCGAGCGCGACGGTGGGATGTCGCACCACCTCTGCTACTTCCGCGACTACGACACCATGCAGGCGTTTAGCGACACCCTATCGCGGTTCGTGACCAACCGCGACTTGTCTTCACAGTTCTGCCACATGTCGGCAAAAGACCTGCTGAAAATGACGCTGGACTTCGGCGGTTTTCTCGTCCCCGCCCACGCCTTCACGCCCCACAAAAGCGTCTATGGCAGCTGCGCGCGGCGGCTCAGCGACTTGTTTGGAGAGTTATGCGATGAGGTCTTTTGCGTTGAACTCGGCTTGAGCGCGGATAGCGACCTCGCCGACCGCATCGCAGAACTACACGACCGCACGTTCCTCACCAACTCCGACGCGCACTCGCTGCCGAAGATTGGGCGCGAGTATAACGTGATACGCATGAACACCCCGACGTTCGACGAACTGCAGATGGCGCTGAAACGGGAAGGTGGGCGCGGCGTCGTCGCCAACTACGGCTTGGACCCGAGGTTGGGCAAATACCACCGCACTTTCTGCGACACATGCCAGCGCGTTGAAGAAAGCCCGCCGCCCGTGGGCGTCTGCCCCCAGTGCGGTTCAACCGATGTAACGAAAGGCGTGCTGGATCGCATCGTGGAAATTCAGGATTTCGAAGAAACCCGCCACCCTCCGCACCGTCCCCCGTATTACTATCAAGTCCCGCTCCAATTCGTCCCCAAAGTCGGCGCGGTGACGTTGAACAAACTCCTCAACCGCTTCGGCACGGAAATGAACGTCCTCCACCGCGCCTCACGGGAGGACCTCGAGCAGGTCGTCGGGCGCGACATCGCTGCCTCCATCCTCGCCGCCCGCGAGGGCAAAGCCACCTTGACCGCAGGCGGAGGGGGCAGGTATGGGAAGATGGTGGGGACAGAGAAGGAGAAGCAGATGAGTTTGTTCTAACCACCGCCCCTCTTTGCAAGGGCGGAGGAAACGGCAGCGCATGTTGACGGAGACCCCTGATTTGTCTTAAACTGTGACCTGCCTTAACAACCTTGGCAGGAAAGGATGCCGGTCGTCCCAAGTAGGTCGCCATAAATTCTGTCCGAGCGAAAGAATCTCACTCGGACAGAACTTATGGCGACCTACTGAGAGCCTCTCGGAAAACCGGGCAGCGCAGGCTTCCAGCCTGCATAAAATGCCGACAAGATGTTGGCGCTACCCGGTCTTCGGAGAGGCTTTCAATCCTGTTCACCCCGTCTCAAGAACATGAATCAACCTTTCAAATCCGGTTTTGCCGTCATGTTTGGTCGCCCGAACACAGGCAAGTCCACGTTGCTCAATCGGCTGGTGGGAACGAAGGTCGCCATCGTGTCGCCGCGTCCGCAGACGACGCGCAACCGCATCGCGGGCGTGGTCAACTTGCCCGAGGGGCAGATTGTTTTTTTGGACACGCCGGGCATTCACGAGCCGAAGCACAAGTTGGGGGAATATCTCGTCGCCTCCGCCAGAGCCGCCCTGCCGGGTGCGGAAGTGATTCTGTTCGTGGCAGACGCCTCCGACCCGCCACACGCGGACGACGGGCGCAGCGCGGAAATGCTGCGCCCCCTTGCGTCGCCCGTGCTGTTGGTGCTGAACAAGATGGACCTGGTGCGCCCCGAGGAACTGGAAAAACGAGTGGAAGAATTTCAGGGATTAGGCACCTTCAAAGACTGGGTAGCGGTCTCGGCGTTGGAAGGCACGAACGTTGACGTGCTGCTGCACAAGATCGTCGCTGAACTCCCCGAAGGTCCTCCTTACTTCCCGCCCGAGATGCGCACCGACCGTTCGCCGGAGTTCATGGTCGCCGAACTCGTCCGCGAGCAGGTGCTGCACCACACCCGCGAAGAGATTCCCCACTCCGTCGCCGTCCAAGTTGAAACGATGGAGCCGCGCCCTAACAACCTGATTTACATCGCTGCCACCGTGTTCGTCGAACGCGCCAGCCAGAAGAAGATCCTCATCGGCGAGGGCGGGCAGATGCTCCGCCGCATCGGTCAAGGCGCGCGGGAGGGGATTGAGGAGTTGCTGGGCAAAAAGGTCTATCTCGAACTCTGGGTCAAAGTGCGCGAGAAGTGGCGCACCGACGAGCGGCAGTTGCGGCGGTTGGGGTATGCGCTGGAGGACTAATCCACAAGTTAGGCAGTGGCGGCGCCGTCGTGGGTCCTTTTCGTCGCAGCGCGACGGGCTACTTTGGCGATGACATGGTGACGCAACGCAAAAGTTCAGCGTCGGAAGGAGTCGCCAACGTTCATTTCCTCGGCTGGGCAGGCGGCGGGGCTCCGCCGGGAGATGCGCCAGGCAGGGGGGAGCGGAAGAACTCTTTCACTTCCTTCGCCCCTTTCGGCGGCGTGAAGTGGAAGACGCTGTCGGCAACGTCGTGGTTGACCTTCATCTGGGTGTGGATCTCGGTCATCACTGACGACACGCTCTGGTTACCACGGCTCGCCTTAATCGTGGTCTGCGTCTTGTAGAGCAGGAAGTCCTGCTTGCCAATCCACATCTCCGTCGTCCTACTGATTGTCATCGGCGGGGCGCCCGTCCGTGTGGGGGGAAGGGAGGGAGGGGGCTGGTCGAAACGCAGATGGTAAGTGGGCTGCCTCCCGATGGTCTCGCTGCCGACCAGCTTGAGGTTCCGAGCGCCCTTGATTGGGTCATCCCCGCGAAGGAAAGCGGGCGGGTCCAAAACCGTTCTGAACATCGGCTCGACACGGGCGACCTCCGCCATGCTGGCGGGGGCAGGATGCTTGCGATATTGGTTCAACGAGCGCACCAAAAAATAGAACTCCTTACCATCGCACACCGCCAATATCCCCTGGTAGGGGTCGTCAATATCGTAGAGGAACTTGTTGGGCTTTTTGTAGACGAACCTGGCTTTGAGCGTCATCGTCTGCTGCACCGCACCTCGCTTCTGCAGCCGAGTGTCAGTGGCGATTTCCTCGAAGGTGTTCAGCGATTGATATTTCTTCAGCATCTGTTTCACAATCGTCTCCGCCGACGGCGTGGAACTGGCGGAGCGAGCGCGCCACGAGAGCGCAACCAGCACGCTGAGACACATGGCGAACATCCACATCGTTCTTTTCATCCCTCTCACCTCGTTCCAGGAGTTGGAGTCATTTTACCTGAGCGGCTAAAAGAAGTCAAATGGGCATGGGGCGGTTTTTCTGTTATAATCAGGGGTTACGCAGTTGTCCGTATTCCTTCTCTCCTCCTCCAGCCCCTCCCACGAGGGAAGGGGTTGGAGGAGGGGGAAAGAGAGTGTAAGCAACTGCGTAAATAATGAGAAGCCAGCGCAGGACCAACATTCAGAATGGAGGCACGCATGTTTAAGAATCTATCGCCCGGAGCCATCGGCATTCGCTGCAGTTGGGTAGAGGGTCTCGACCTTGCGCACAAGGCGGGTTTTGAGGGGGCAGATGTGAGTCTGGAGGACGCGAAGAAGATAGCAGACGCGCAGGGGCTTGATGCGGTGAAGGAACTGTTCGCGTCGCGCCATCTGAAGATGGGCGGGTGGGGTTTACCGGTCAACTGGCGCGGCACAGACGCGGAGTTTTACGAGAGTTTGGCGCGGCTGCCCGCGCAGGCGCAACTGGCGGCGGAGCTCGGTTGCTTTCGCACGATGACATGGGTGCCGCCATGCAGCAACGACAAACCGCGCCAGGAGAACTTTGACTTTCACGTCAAGCGGTTTCGCCTAATTGCTGAAATCCTCAAGGATTACGGGCATCGCCTCGGCTTGGAGTTCATCGGACCGCGCACCTCGCGCGCCGCCGCCCGATACGGGTTCGTTTACACGATGGATGGCATGCTGGCGCTGTGTTGTGCGATTGGCACGGGCAACGTCGGCTTGCTGCTGGATTGCTGGCACTGGTATACCGCGCAGTCCACGTTAGACGACCTGAAACATCTCACCGCTGAGGACGTCGTTTACGTCCACCTCAACGACGCCCCGAAGGAGCGCGATGTGCTTGACCAGATTGATAACCAGCGCTGCCTGCCCGGCGAAACGGGTGTCATCCCGCTGCGCGAGTTTCTGAGCATCCTCAAAGGCATCGGCTTTGATGGACCGGTGACCGTTGAACCGTTCAACCAGCGCCTGCGCGACCTCGCCGAGCAGGACGCCCTGCAGGCGGCGAAGGTGGCAAAAGAGAGTCTGGACAAGGTGTGGGTGACAGGGGATTAAGAGCCTCTCCGCACCCTCCTCTCTCGTCGCTTGGGGGATGCTCTCGCTGTTCTGCTATTCGCTCAACATCTTAAGGCGCTCCTCCACCTTCTTCAGCGTCTCCGCCAACTCGCTGCGGCGGGCGCGCTCTTTGGCGACGACCGCGGCGGGCGCGCGCTGAAGGAAGTGTTCGTTGGACAGTTGCTTGTCCTTGCGCGCGATGTCGTTCCGCAGTCGGTCGCACTCTTTGGTGAGTCGCTCAATTTCTTTCGTCAGTTCCTCGCCCGATAGAGGGAGGAACACCTCAACAGCGCCCACCACAGCCGACAGGGCGTGGTGGGGTTTTTCACCGTCGCTCTGAAACGTCAGCGTCGCCCGCGTGTCCAGGGAGGAGAAGTAGCCACTCAACGATTCCAACAGTCGCCGGGCCGCGTCGCTGTGGCAGAGCAGCGTGATGTTGACGGGCTTGCCCGTCTGAACATCGGCCTCCGCCCGCAGGTTGCGCACCGCCCGCACGGTGTCCATGAACAGGTTCATCTCCATCTCGGCGTCCGCATCAATCCACCCCATCGGGGGCGTCGGATAGGGTTGAACCATGAGGCTGGAGGCACTGGCAGAACCGCCCGCCCCGCCAGCGTCGGGCTGGCGGGGATGCACCACCCCTGCCTTGGGGAGCCGCTGCCAGATTTCTTCGCTGAGGAACGGCATGAACGGATGCAGCAGCCGCAGCGTCCCCTCGAGGACCGTCCATAACACCTGCTGCGTGCGTTGTTGCGTCGTCGCGTCGTTGCTGCGGAGCGCAGGTTTTGCCATCTCCAGATACCAGTCGCACAGTTCGCCCCAGATAAAGTCATACAGCGCGCGCGCGGCAACATCGAAGTTGTAACTCGTCAGCGCGTCGGTGACGCTCTGAATTGCCCGCGTGTAGCGGCTGAGAATCCAGCGCTCTGCCAGGGGCAGGTCGGCAGGTTGACAGGGGAGCTGGTCGACAGGTTGGAACGTTTCGAGATGCATCAGGGCGAAGCGAGCCGCGTTCCAGATTTTGTTACAGAAGTTGCGCGCCATCTCGATGCGTTCCTCGGTAAAGCGCACGTCCTGCGTGATGGAACACATATAGAGCAGCCCAAAGCGCGTGGCGTCCGCGCCGTATTCTTGGATGAGTTCCAGCGGGTCAACGCCGGTGCCTAAGGATTTGCTCATCCGCTTGCCTTCCCAGTTGAGAATGGTCGGATGCACGTAAACGTCATGAAACGGAATCTCATTTAGGAAATCGAGGCTGCTCATGATCATCCGCGCCACCCAGAGATGAAGAATCTGACGGTCGGTGATGAGCAGACTCGTCGGGAAGAAGGTCTTCAGGTCGGGCGTGTCGTCGGGATGTCCCAGCACCGTCTGCGGCCAGATGCCGCTGCTGAACCACGTATCAAAAACGTCTGGGTCTTGCTCTATCTTGGCGCTGCCGCAGTGAGCGCACGTGGTCGGCGTTTCTAATTGCACCGTCCACTGGGTGCAGTCGGCGCACCGCCACGCTGGAATGCGTTGCCCCCACCACAGTTGGCGCGAGATGTTCCAGTCGCGGATGTGGCGCAACCATTCGAGTGCAATCGCCGTGTAGCGTTCGGGCACGTAGCGCACCTTGCCCGACTCAATCGCCTCTATCGCCCGCGCTGCCATCGGCTTCATGTGGACGAACCACTGCTCCAAGGGCAGCGGTTCCAACACTGTATCACAGCGCGCGCAGCGCGGCACTTTGGCGTCGGGATAGTCCTCGACCTTCACGAGGTAGCCCTGCGCCCTCAAATCGCGCACCACCGCCTCGCGGCACTCGTATCGCTCCATGCCCGCATACTGCTTCGCCTCCGCCGTCATGTGAGCATCTTTGCCGATGACGAGCACCTGCGGCAGGTTGTGGCGCTGACCGACTTCAAAGTCGTTCGGGTCGTGCGCGGGGGTAATCTTCACCGCGCCCGTGCCGAACGATGGGTCCACGTAGTCATCCGCGATAATCGGGATTGCGCGCTCCATCAGGGGTAAGATGACCATTTTGCCGATGAGATGCCGATAACGTTCGTCCTGCGGGTTCACCGCCACTGCCGTATCGCCCAACATCGTCTCCGGGCGCGTGGTGGCAACCACAATACCGTCATCGCCCGCTGACGCTCGCGGCGCGGCAAGCGGGTAGCGGATGTGATACAACTGTCCGGGCGCGTCCCCCATCGGCGCTTCCAGATCGGACAGCGAGGTCTGACAGCGCGGGCACCAGTTGCAGATGCGGTAGCCGCGATACGCCCAGCCTTTTTTGAACCACTCCACGAACACGCTTTGCACGGCACGGTAGTAATGGTCGTCCATCGTGAACCGCGTGCGCCGCCAGTCATAGGAGCAGCCCAGCAGCCGCAACTGTTGCAGGATGACCCCGCCGTAATGTTCCTTCCACGCCCACGCCCGTTCGAGGAACTTCTCGCGCCCCAGGGCGCGGCGCGACGTGCCCTCCTGGGCGAGTTGCTGTTCAATCTTGGTGTGGACGGCGATGCTGGCGTGGTCGGTGCCTGGCACGCACAGCGTCAACTTACCGCGCATGCGGTTCCAGCGAATCAGGCAGTCATGTACCGCATGTTGCAGTGCGTGCCCCATGTGCAAACTGCCCGTCACGTTGGGTGGCGGGATGGTGATGCAATACACATCGCCCGTCTGCGGATGCGCGTCGTGCGGCTTGCCATCGGCGTCGGCGTAGAAATAGCCTTGCTTTTCCCAGAACGCATACCACTTGTCCTCTACCGCCTTCGGGTCGTAAACGGTGGACAACTGCGTTTCGGACATTTCTTATCACCTCAATCGCGAAACGTATCGTTAAGCATCAACGATTGACCATTAACAAAAAAGCCCCTCCCGCCGCAAGGACGGAAGAGGCTCTCCGTGGTACCACCTTGGTTCCGAAGTTGGTCAATGAGTCACTGAGTCCATGAACCGATTGACCCATTGACTCCCTTCAGCACTCGTTGCGCGATAACGGGCGCGCCCGGCGAAGCCTACTTGTTGAGTCACGCGCTGACCGGTTGAAACGTTTGAACGTTTCAACCGGTCAACGGCAGGTGTCATCGTTCAGCCTCGCGGCTCTGGAGCGACCTTCAGCGCACGTCCCACAGGAAGGCTCGCAGCCCCTGACCTTCCCTCTCTGTGTGGGAGAGCTCGCTTACTCCTCTCCTTCTCAGCCGTTGACGTTTGGGGTTGTGAATTTAAGCATACTAAAAGGGCGGGCAAGTGTCAACACCTCGCACTTCGCAAATCCGTAGAACGATTGCCAAACCCCGCCCGTTATGTTACAATAGAGCGCGAATTCATTGAGGAGAACGCCTGTGAAGCGAGATTTGCTGGCCCGCCTGCGGGCGGGAGAGACGTTGATGCTGGATGGGGCGACGGGGACGATGCTGCAAGCGGCGGGGCTGCCGCGGGGCGGCTGCCCGGAGTTGTGGAACGAAACCGAGCCAGCAAAAGTGAAAGCCATCCCAGCGGCTTACGCGGCGGCGGGGTCGGACATCGTGTTGACCAATACCTTCGGCGGCAATCGCCTGCGGCTGAAGGAATATGACTTGGCGGACAAAGTCGTGCACCTCTGCACGTTGGGTGTCCAATTAGCGCGGGCGGCGGTGGGAGAGGACGTTCTCATCGCGGCTTCAATGGGCCCGTGCGGACAGACAATTGAGCCTTACGGCGATTTGTCTTTTGAGGAAGCCAAAGACGTTTATGCGGAGGCTGCACGTGCGCTGGCAGCGGCGGGCGCAGATGCGATTGAGGTGGAGACGTTCTTGGGCGTGATGGACGCCCAGCCCGCGATTGCCGCCGTCAAAGACAACACGAAATTGCCTGTGGTCTGCACCATCGTGTTTGAACGGGGGCGGTCATACGAAGGCGACACACCCGCCGACGCCGCGAAGAGGTTGCGCGACCTCGGCGCGGACGTCGTGGGCGCGAACTGCGGCAACGGCCCCGCCGATTATCTGCCTGTCATGGAGCAGATGCGTGCCGCCGTAGAGGGTTTCCTCGTGGTCAAACCCAACGCGGGGATGCCCCGACTGGTGGGCGACGACATCGTTTACGATGTGACGCCTGGGGAGATGGCACAGTGGGCAGAACGGTTCAAAGCCATCGGCGTCAACATCATCGGCGGTTGCTGCGGCACGACGCCTGAGCATATTCAAGCAATGGCGCAGCGCGTCAAGGGGTCGTTACGTTGGCA
>JANWYM010000119.1 GCA_025055355.1 Abditibacteriales bacterium | reverse complement strand
GGCCCTCCTGTAGAGGCGGTGCGTCTCTGCCACTCCCCACGTGGGGCTACCGCAGATTGAAAATTTGCAATTTGCAATGTTGTTCATCCGCACCAAAGCGAAGGGCTCAAGGAGACAGTTTTGTGAGGCGCTCTAAACTTTTACCTTTGCCCTTCGCACCTCTTCGCAGAAAAGGCAAAGGCGAGAGAAAAAAATCACACGCCGCCGTCGCCGCCAGCATGCTATAATTGTAAGAAACACTTCGCTCCGCCCGTTTACAATGTTGGTAGGTTAGCACGTTAGCACGTTAGCAGGTTGGCAGGTTCAACGCGCCAACGTTCTAACGTTAAAATATAATGCGTTTGCGCGGAACTGCTTATCAGCAACTCCGTGTCCTCGTGGTGATCGGGGCGACTTCAGTCGCTCTGGGCATATCTTCCCATTCTTCGTCGGCGTTTGACGCCAAGCGATACCGCGTTCAGCCGAAGGACACGCTCGCCTCTGTGGCGGCGCGTTTCGATATGAGCGTGGCAGAACTTCAGCAGCAAATTGGCGGCGCGTTGCCTCCGGTGGGTCAGGAAATTTCCGTCAAGCCGCCTGGAAAGGGCGAAGGGGGCGCTCCGGGCGACAAATATATCGAGTTCTACACCGTGAAAAAGGGGGACACACTTCTCAGCATCGCCAACAAACTCCAGCCGCCGATGCCGATGGAAGAACTCGCCGACTTCAACCTCGTCCCCCGCCGCACGCATCTCGTGCTGGCTGGGGAGTCATTAGCCACCATTGCCAAACGCTATCACAGTCATTTAGCCCCCATCGCCAAAGCCTACAACACGACTCCCGAACAACTGCTGCGCGAGTGGAACGACTTGGGCGACAAACAGCATCCTTTGGAGCCGACGGAGGGCGCCCTGCTGGTCGTCGGCTGGGAAGAACCGCGTGAAGGAGAGGACCTTGCCTATCCCTCCTATCGCCGCATTAAGGAGAAGTTCAATAAGGTCGCCCTCCTCCCCGCGCTCAAGTTAGGAGAGCTGCGGGAGGTGTATGAGGTGCGGCAGGGCGACACCCTTGAGAAGATTGCCCAGAAGTTTAACGTCGCGCTGGAGGACCTGCGCCGGGAGAACGATATGGAGAGGGATACAGAGCTGGAGGTCGGCGACTTGATGTTCATCCCAGAGCGCAAACCGCCACCTCCACCGACGCCGGAACCGAGGTTAGCATCGGAGGAGCAGAAGAACTACGTGGGCATCGTGACTCAAGACACGCACGTCCGTGAACGCCCCGATGAAGGAGCGCGGGGATTTGAGGTGAAAAAAGGCTCCAAACTCATCCTCGCCGGGCGTAAAGGCGACTGGTTTGCGGTGCTGGTCAAAAGGGGATACGGCTATGTCTTGCAAGCGCACGTGCAAGTGGACCGACCTTACGCGCCGCCTCTCACGCTCAACGAACCAGCGACCACCAAAGCCCGTGAGGTGCTGGCTATCGCCTACTCCTGGCTGGGCACGCCCTATAAGTTCGGTGGGAACAGCCGACGGGGCATAGACTGCTCTGCCTTCGTTAAGAGCGTCTTTACAGCGGCAGGGGTGGGCGTGTGGCGCGTCCGCGCCGAACGCACTGCCAGCACGCAGATCGCTCTGGGCAAACCCGTTTATGTGCCGCCCGACCAACTCCGCCCCGGCGACCGACTCTATTTTGACTTTGAGCGCAGCGCAAGGAGTGGACGGGAAGCGCCCGGCGTTGCCGACCATACGGGCATCTACATCGGTGGCGGGCAGTTCATCCACGCCTCTGGCGCTCACGGTAAGGTCGTTGTCAGCCAGTTGCCCAACACCCGTTACTGGAAGAACCTCATCGGCGTGCGCCGGGACGAGATTTAGAGCCTATCCAAAACTCTCCCCTCCTTGTCAAGGAGGGGTTGGGGGAGGTCAACCATAACGCCGAGAACCTTCTGAGTGAGGTGATCGGATAGGCTCTTAGAGGGGAGCACATGAAACATCAGCCGCAGCGAGTCCTATATGTCCTGCTTCTGTTACTATCATCGCCGCCTGGGACGGCTGGTCAAGCTATTCCGCCGCCGCGTCTGGAGATCAACGGCGAACCCGCACCGGTGAACCTGAGGGTGCTGGAACGCGGTAAGGATTTTTTTGTTCCCGCTGTTACACTGATAATGCTCGGCTGGCAGGTGCGGTGGGAGAACGGGCGGGAGTCGGTCGTGGTGAGCAACGGCGATGCGATCGTCCAACTGACCGCCCACAGCGGTCAAGCCCTTGTGCGCTCTCAACAGACAGAGCCGCCAACGCCGAAACCGTTTCGTCCTGTCCCGTTGTTGTTCAACGGCCAGTTATGGCTACCCGCGTCCGCGCTCAGAGACCTCTTGCAGGTGAAGGTCGAATGGGATGCGGCTGCTCGCGTCCTGCGTTTGGGCGAGGCGCCCAAACCCGAGGCGGGGAAATTGCGCGAGTGGTGCGAGGCTCTCGACGTGCGCGACCCCTCTCTGTTCCATCAGTCGGGGTTTCGCGTTATGCTGCAAGTGCCACAGGGGCGGGAACTGGAAGGGCAGGAGTTCGCCCTCATCGCCCGCGCCAATGGCGATGCCTGCCTGCAGATTTACGAGATATATGAAGGTGGACGCCCCAAGGCGTTATTTGGGAAGGATAGAAGCGGGCTGATTGTCTACTACCCAGAAGCCGAAGGGCTGCCGGTGCATTGGGTCAAAATCATCGGTGGGCGAACGTATCGCTACCACCAGAAGAACGCAGCAAAAGGGAAGGTCACTTACATCGCCATTGCTCTCCCGCTGTCATCAAAACCGCCCGACCCGGACCTGTTGGGTTTGCTGCAGCGTTCCGTCGCTGCGGGGCGTTGGTCCATCAGCGCAGTGGAGTTTACCGTTCAACCTGAAGGCGGTGGTTAGAAGATGGTCATCATGAAACCGTGGCGTTGCCTTGTTGGATTCATGCTCCTGGCGACAATGCCAGGCTCGCGCGCGCGCGCCGCCGCTGGCCGCCCCTCGCTGTTCCAACGCATTGCCGTTCTGGTCTGCGTGGACAACTACAAAGAGGGGGCGAAGGACGAACGCCTGCGCCTGCTCAAAGGCGGCCTCTATGACCTGCGCGTCATGATTGATATCGTGAAGAGGAAGTTCGTGCCTACGGAGGTCATCGTGTGCTTCAACGATGGGGACGCCAAGCAGAAGATTGAAGGCGCCACCCGTCAGAATATTCTGGGCGTCTTGCAGAAGGTGGCGAGCAAAGTCAAAAAAGCCGATGACCACGTTCTGTTCTACTTCAGCGGGCTGGGTAGCGTGGATGCCCAAGGGGATCCCACCCTATGCCCTTACGACACCCGACTGGACAACAGCGACCACGCCATCAAGGTCACCGAGTTGGCGGAATGGGTGAAGCAACTCAAATCGGACAACGTGACCCTTATCCTCGACTGCGCCTTCACCGAGCCGCCTGCTGGCAAGGGTGCGCCCATCCGCCCCAAATTTCTCGCCCGCAGCACCGTGGCACAGCCTGAGCGGATTGAGGCTGCCCTCCGCAGCGTGGTCAAACACAAAGGCGTCCTGCTAACCGCTTCCCAGCCCGACGAGGGCGCGTGGGAAAGACTGTGGGGCGAGGACGCGGGGGGCAACAAAATATGGACGGGCATTTTCACCCGCTGCCTCAAAGGGCAAATTGACGACCTCGGAGAAGAACTCATCAGTTACCGCGACCTCATCACGCGCGTTCAGATTGACGTGAGTGGTTACATCGCCTACGCTTTGCAAAGCAATCCTGAGTATCGGCAGCGACCCCAGTGCTACGGGCAGCCCGCCTACACGCAGCGCGCCCTCTTCCGCTCCAACCCGCCGCCGGGGGCGCGCCCTGTGCCCGTCGTTCAACAGAGCATCTCCAAAAAAGTCAGCGAAGACGGTCCGTTCCTTCACCTGTGGGTTGGGATTTACGGCACAGACGCCAAGCGAGGGCAGGACCTTAGACAACGCCTCCGCAACATGCGATATAGCCAATTCGTTCTGTGGGCGGAGCAGCCGCAGACCGCCGACGTCTCACTGCACATTTACCAAACTCCCACGGAACTGCGCGCGTATCTGGTGGATGTCGACGGCAACATCGTCGGACAGACCGACCCCACCCACCGCTCCCATGCCTTCCTCGCCAAGCCGGAGGAGTTCGACAGGTTGGTGAGTTGGCTGGAGAAGCACTTGACTGGGTTGTGGTCTTATCGCTGGCTGCCTTCCGTGGAGACCCCCGGTCGTTCCCTACAGATCAAAACGTTTAGAATCGAAGAGGGGGAATCGGTCCCCGCGAAGCGGCTGATTAACGTGACCTTAGAGACCAACCAAGATGGGGTCTGGACGCTGTTAGAGGTCAACCGCGAAGGGGTCGTCAGACCGATTGTGCAACGCATGGAGGTCAAGGGCAACGAGAAAATGACGATTCTTTTGCGGACGTTTGACCGGGGACGCTACCTCTACGTCTCCGTTGTCACGCCTCCCTCTGAGAAGGAGGTGGACTACCGCGACATTTTGCGGGATGCGAGTCAACACCAGAGATGGACGCAAAAGAGATTAGCGCGCGCCCCGCAGGTGGGGACGCGCGGCAGCGGGAGCGATCTGCCGCTGAGTGAAGACCTTGTTAGCCCCGACCGCAAGGGCGATGAGGCGTCCCTGATTTACGCGATTAAAGTCGTGCGGCTGGCGGTCGAAGAATAGACTTGACGCCTGTTCGGTGAATCCGTATAGTGGATATATCTCACCTGAGCGAAAGGGGAGAGAAAGGTGCTCCAATTCAGATGCTCGCCAACCGGATGGCTGCTGGTGCTCATCGCGCTCTGTCTGAGCGTGGAGGCGCCAGCCCCGACGTCTGCCCAGACAAAAGGGCGAGGCTGCGCTCTCCTGATAGGGATTGACGATTATCGCAACGTCAAGGTTGAGGGGTTCAAAAGCCTGCGCACCTGCGTCAATGACGTTTTGCGGCTGGGCAAAGTGCTCAAGGAACAGGGCATCTACGACGAGCGCATCTATCGCGTGATCAAGAACCAGCCTGATAGTCTCCTTGACGACCCGCGTGATCTCACTACGCCTTTGTTTAATGATGACCGCCCCGTCATTTTGGATGCAGGAAAGGAGAAGTCAATCATCACCGACCAAATTGATAAGGTGCTGGACGCCACCTCTCAATGGACCTCAGATGACTTCGTGCTGGTCTATCTGTCCTGCCACGGTCTTTATAAGAACAAGGAGCTCTACTTCCTGCTGCCCAATGCAGATTTGAACGACCCTGATACTTTCATTACTTTTAGAGAGATAGCCCTGCACTTTCGACGCTGCCCTGCCACTGTCGTTTTCATCTTCGACGCCTGCAACGCCGCAGGTTATGCCCCCCAAGGGAGTTTCGACGCTAAAGAGGCTAAAAGACAGTATCGTGACGAACGCTACAAAGCATCACTGCAGGCGAAGGGCTTTCTGCGCGTGGTCATCCCATCCTGTTCAGACGCCAAAGAGTCCTCTTATGAGTTAGCCGATGAGAAGTCAGGTCTGTTTACCTACTGTCTTATCAAGGCGCTCAAGGGCGAAGCCGGTGGCCCCGACATCACCTTGGGGAATGTGATAAAGTATTTAGTTGATAACGTGGGGAAAGTGGCAAGAGCCAGAGGACTGAATCAGACGCTCTCACCCGATGTCATCTATGATGGCGGTGAAGGGATTTCCAATGTCCTCGTGCTGGCTAAGACAAAGCACTCTCCGGTGATGACCCTACTTCAAGACCGCCTCACACGGGAATTTGAGCAGAGTGGGGGAGCGGCGTTGAATGCACAGAAGATCCCCATTGATCAGGACTTAACGGACGCGCAGCGAATCATGCGGCGACACCTGCTCAAGTTCGCCCAGGAGACGGTCCAAAGAGAGAGGTGGGACCTGTCAGAAGGTCAAATCGCGGAGGCAGTAGCGCAGATATGCCCTCTGCCGGAGAAATCGCCGCCGTTAGAGCGATGGGCGGCAGCGCGCTTCGCGTCCCCGCCTGGCGAGCAACCTCTGGACGTGGAAGAGAGATGTGACAAGTGGTTCAACGAGTTGAGAAGTTATCTGCGAGGGGAGGGGCAGCCCAGTTATGAATTCTATGCGAAGCGGCTGCGGGAGGCGGGCGTCCCCCCCGTGCTGCGGTATCTGGTGGTGAAGGACAACAAAGGTTATGGGGCAACGCTGGAGACTGGGGCGGTGATAGAGTGCGCTGAGGAGACACTGACGTTCCACATCGCTGCCTCATTAGTCAGTGATAAGTTCCGACTGTTTCAGCGGGAGGAGGGGCAGAGGAGGGCCGTTGAATTTCGGGGGGTGACAAGAGACACGCAAGACCTCCTCAAGATCGCGCGCCATGCGGCGGGAACAGGTAGCAAAGGGCAAGGGGCAGGTGTGCCGGCGGAATTGACGGGCAGGGAGTTCCAGATTCGTCGTGATGACCTCCAGAAGAAAAGCAACGTCATGGAGTTGTTCATTGAAGATGAGGCGGCAGGGGGGAAAATCTACTCGCCGCCTTTCACGCTGACCGTAACCTGCCCCGCCAACCTCACCCTAAGCGCGTCCGTTCCCAAGGAGACCACGCAGACCCAGTTGCGCCTGACGGGGAAAGTGTGGGACAAGGAGGGACGCCCCCGCGTGATAGTCCAGGTCGGAGAGAAGAGGGACGCGGCGAAGGTGGACGAACAACCCGACGCCGACGGACTGTTCGGCTGGACGGCGGAGGTGTCGTTGCAGAAAGGAGTTAATGCGCTCAGGATTGAAGCGCTCAAATCGCGCGGCGACGACCTCCTGCGTCCTCCACTTATCTACACCATCGAACTAAAGGAGAAGTTGCTCCCTGTCGTCATCGAGGAATTCAAGGAGAAGGTTCCTGACGGGATAACGGTAAGGGTGAACGAGAAGCCGTTTCAGAAGAGCCTGGCGGAAGCCGTAGTCAACCCGAACGGTTCGGCGCACATTGAAGTCCTTAAGGACGGCGTTAAGGTGTTGGAAGGCGTCTTCTCCAGCGATGAGCGGGGCATTCGCAAGAGGTTGAGTGACCTGACGCCGGTGACGTGGGCGGTGGAGTTCGACACCTCCAAAATCACTGACAAGAGCCTCCTCAAAGACCTGCGTCTCCAGCCGCAAAGAGTCTGGCTTGCGGATGTGAAGGAATATGAAGGTAAAGTGGCGGTGCCTTCTCCTCTCTTTGAACGGATGCAGGAGCCTGTCAGGTTGCCCGTAGGAGATTACCGGATCGAGTTGAAAGGCAAGGACAGCGACATCTGGTATGCAGTGGCGGACGGGCAAACCACGTTTTCCGTCACCGAGGGGAAGAAGGTATCGGTGGAGTTGCGGCGCTATGCGGATGGTGCCCTCAAGGTGACCACCCAACCTGTTGGCAGGAAGTTCGCTCTCAAGCCCACCGACCGCGAGGGCGAACCGCGCGTTGTGACGGAGCATGAGAGGGAAGTGAAGGACATCCCCGCAGGATACTATTCCATCGAAGGAACGCCTGACAGCAAGTATATCAACCTGAAGCGCTTCCTGGAGGTCAATAAGACACTTATCGCGGAAGGACGCTTGCAGGTGGTGGCGGAGAACGGACAACTCAAAGCCCTCAAGGTGCCCTCTGCCTCCCAGCGTCCAACGCCGCCTGAAATCGTCGTGCCTTTCGGCGTGCCGAAGCCGTTTTTCCCCGTGCCGCCCCGTGACCATGTCAACGTCGCGGTGGACGGCGACCGGCTGCTCCTGGATGAGGAGAACCAGTCGGGGCGTGTTATCGTGCGCCGCCGGGTCAACCAGAAAGACCTTGTTTACTGGCAGGGGGAACTGAAGAACGGGACGCTGACGGACATTGAGCAAGGCTTCGCGCGGGTGGCGGCGCAGTGGACGGTCGCGCTGCCGCCGCAAACCGCCGTGTGGCTGGAGCCCACCGAGGAGGTGCCCTACTTCAACGTCTACAAAGACCGCAAGCCCCAGACGGTTCCAGCGGAGGTAAAGGCAAGAGTTGTCGAATGGAAGGAGAAAATACCCGTCGGGTTTTACACGCTGAAGGTCCAACTGCCCGGCTTGTTGCATCCGATTCCCATCGAAACTGTCGCCCTCGAGGCGACCCCTGACGCCCTTCACAGCCTGACCGTGCCGCTGCTGGCACGGCTGGGGGAAGCGGAAAACCTGAAAAAAGTCAAAGCAGCCATCCCCGTCTGTGAGACGGTGAAGGTCAAAGCCACCCGCAAGGGCAATCCGTTGGACGAGGGCGCAGTGGTGCAGTTGGTGCCATCGCCGCGCGCGGAGCCGCTCGCCGTGCAAACCTTCGCAGCCCTCAAACAGGGACAACCGGGAGAGTCCGCCCAGTGGATGGATGATTTGCTAAGCGAGTTCCGCAAGCCCCAAACAGGACAGACGGTTCAAAAGGGAATCGCCACTTTCCAGCGAGTGTGGGCGGGACAGTATGAGGTGATGCTGCAACTGAAGGGCAAACCCAAGCCGCGCCTGGCGAGATTGAGCAACAAACAAAAAGCCACTGCCTTGACGGTGCCCGCCCAGCAGGGAACTTTCAATTTGGATGTGCTTTTTCCTCAAACGCTCGTGGTTTTCAAGTCCACTAAACCGGAGATTGGGCTGCGGGGACTGGCTCTGGTGCCGAAAGACGGAGGCGAACCCATCCCGCTTGAGGGAGAGAAAGAGGCAAGCACGGAGGACATGGACAGCGATGTGGTGTATCGCTTGGAGTGGAAAAAATCTCATGCCGCGCCTCGGTGGAAACCGACCCCTCAAGAAATCAAGATTTCTGACGATAAAGAGCAGGAGTCCTTCGAGGTCAACTTTGAGCGCAACAGAGCCAAGGTCACTTTCAGATTAGACGTCCCTTCCAAGCTGGAGAACGTCCCGCCCTGCGTCCTGCGTCCTAAACCGACGCCTGACGATGTGGGATGGAGGGCAAAAGACGTGAAAGTGCCTTCGGACGGACAGCCGATGGAGATAGAGGTCGGTCGCTACGAGGTCTCCGAAGGATGGGAGCTGGTGGGGGAGAAACCGACCGATAACGTGGGTAGGATAGAGGTCGACAAAGACCAAACCATCAGGGTGCGACGGCAAATCTATGCGTCGAGCGTCAAGAGTAAACGGCCTTTGCCGCCCTGGGGCGCGGTCACGGTGGAGACGAAACAGGGCAGGAAACCGCTCCTTGACAAGGAAGGACGTCTTTCCAAAGACCTCATAGAAGATGGCGACTATCTCCTCATCCTACGCAGAGAAGACCATCCCGATGGGGTGCCCAAAGAGGGGAAGGTCCTCATCCGCCATCGGGGGGACGACGTTGTAGCAGCGGTCATGCTTGACGACAAAGGCACGGAGGTCGAACTGGATCGCATCGTTGACATGGTATGGCGACTCCCAACCCCCAGAACCCAGCCACTCAGGTTTCCGAACTCCCCTGACATTAAGAGCGTCGAGGTTAGTTTGACTTATATTAAGACCGATCCAGATGGTACCAGAAGAACGGAGACAACGAGGCTGAAACTGAAAAGGCAGGAACCGGGGGACGAATTCATCGTTGACGGCAGATTGGAGGAGAGTTGGAAAACCATCTGCCCCCGTCTCAAGGATTTCGACCCCAAGCATCCCCGACCTGAGTTATCGCCGTTTTTCGTGAACCCCAATAATGAAAAGGAATGTGTGCTT
>JANWYM010000118.1 GCA_025055355.1 Abditibacteriales bacterium | reverse complement strand
AAACGACCGACGACGAGAACGAGGACGACGACGAGGACGATTTTCATGCGGCGAGGTGTCCTGTTGGGCACAGGAACAACTCCTCATGAGAATAGTCGTCATGCGGTATGCAAGAGACTGAATTAGATAAACTCATCATTCTCCTTTATTTCGCCCTCATTCTCAGTTACACACCATCGGCTGGTTTCTTTCATCCCTACGCCTTGATTTTACTGACGCTGACCACCGTCCTTCTCTTCGTTGTTCTCCTGTCGCCACGCTTTGCTCAGTCACTTGCAGCGCCCTTGAGGGCGTTGACCTTGCACCCTTCTATTCTGCTGAGTGCGGGGGGAATGGTTCTGTTGGGGTGGTTGTTCTTTCAAAACCCCAGCCCCTTCCCGCCCGGTGTCTTTCCTTGGCTCACGGCACCTCACCCGCAAGGGTTGCCTGTGGCAGCCGTCGGCATGGGGCTGTTGCTGTGGTGGTCGTGGCCAGGAACGCGTTCGTATACTCTGCCTTATCCCACCCTCTATGCGGTTGTCCTGCTCAACATGGCATTAGGCATCATCTTTTACGGCGGACTCTATCAACAGTCCCGCGGCTTAGTGACGGTGAGTTACTTTTTGTTGTGGGTTTCTTTCGGTCTCACACTTCTCTATCTCCCGGAGGCGGCATGGCTGCAAAAGCAATGGAAAGGACAAGAGATAGTGCGCGCGCTGCTGCGCGTCAAGTTCCCTGTGCTCGTCATCGTGGCGCTCGCGCTGCGCGTTCTTCTCATTCAGTCGTCGCCGCGCCCTCCCATTGACGTCTTTGTATGCGCGAATCTGGGAGCGCAGGAACTACTGCATGGTAGAAATCCATACGAGGCGCTTTATCCTTCGCCCTATCCACCCGCAGCAGCACCCGCGGATATTCAGGCTAACATCCAGAACGAGAATCAAAAGGGAATGTGGCTGAATTACTATCAATACTGGCCGGGCACTCTGATCAGCACACTGCCTGGGGTGCTATGGGGAGGAGACATTCGATACACTTACCTCCTCGCTCAACTTGCAACTGTGTGGTTGCTCTTGCGTCTCACTGGACACCTTCCGGGGAGGTCAGGGGCATCTCATCGGAACGTAGGGGAATGGATAGTCATCCTGTTTCTGTTTCACCCACGTTGGTCCCTGATGCTCGAACAGGCATGGACGGAACCGTTGTTGATCGTCTGGGTGACGGGTGCGGCAGTGCTTCTTCAGAAAATAGAAGGGCAGCAGATTTCCACACCCATACACAGATATGTAGGTCAAGCCCATCGCCAGCGACGAATGGAGTGGGGCGCCTCGCTATGTTGGGGGATGTTCATTGCAACTAAGCAATATGCAGCGTTACTATTGCCCCTGATTTACTTACTGATCCCACAGGGGTCAAGATTAGTGTGGTTATCATTGGTTGTATTCACTGTCATTATTTTACCGTTCGTTTTGTGGAACCCGCACGAGTTCTATCATGATACCATTGGCTTGCAGCTCGATCCTGTTGCCCGATTTGATAGTCTATCGCTTTATTCAGCGTGGCATTGGTGGCTCAACGCTCAAATGATTTCTGGCGCGAACTTCCTCGCTTTTGGTGCTGTCGTCCTATGGACATGGCGGCAGCAGCGCCGTCACATTCAATCCCCTAACGCCGTTGTAAATTTACTGTTTTGTTCAGCGCTCGCCTTATTAGCCCTATTCCTTTTCTCGCGGTGGGCGTTCTTGAATTACTATTCGTTCCCCACAGCCCTGCTTTTGCTGGCATACGCCGCTCAGTGTAAAGCCCGACAGGTCACTGGGGATGAATGCGTGAACAGGTGAGCCGTTCAGGGGGTGTCCTCTTTACCTGCTGATGCGCACACCCGTGCACCCATGTATCCGATGATGAGCAGACTTGCAGAACGCCTTCGCACCGGCTGGAAACAAACCCCGCATGCCTATCCGCTGTGCGCTCTGAGCCTGTTCCCGCTGCTGTTCTTCGTCAAGGCGCGCGTGCAGGGCGGGATGCTGTTCGGCAGCGACACGCTGCTTATCTTCGCCCCCCTGCGCGCTCTGGGGTTTGAACATCTGCGGCGCGGCAACCTGTTAGAATGGAATCCCTACATCGTCGCCGGGATGCCCTATCTGGGCGAGATTCAGACGACGCTGCTCTATCCTTTGAGTTTCCTTTTCCTTTTCCTGCCTCTGCCCCTTGCCATCACACTCACCCCCTTGCTGCACCTCTGGCTTTCCGGTGTGTTTATGTATCTCTTCGTGAGGCAGTTGCAGGGCAGCCGCATGGGGGCAGTGATCGCGGGGCTGACTTACCAACTGAGCGGGTTTCAACTCGCCCACCTCTACGCCGGTCATCACACCATTACCACCACCTACACCTGGCTGCCACTGCTGTTTCTTTTAGCGCAAAGAGCCGTTGAAGAGCGTTCCTATCTCTGGACGGTTGGCGTTGGAGTGGCTCTCTGCCTCCAGATTTTAGCAGGCTATCCGGGCATCACCTATTATACCTGCGTAGGACTTGCCCTCTGGTGGATAGCCCTAAGCCTTCGACAAGCCCTGGCAAAAGCCCGCGCGGAGAACTCCGAGGGGGAAGCAGAGGTGGGGCGAGGCATGTCTATCGGGATGATGTTCCGACATCTGCTGGGCTCATGGACGTTGGGTGGGTATGCCGTCATGGTTGCCTTAGCGCTTGCGGCGTTTCAGATTCTGCCGACCTTAGAGACCGCAGCCCAATCCATGCGGGAAGGCGGCACACCCTATCGCTTTGCGTCGAGTTTCTCGCTGCCCCCAGAGAACCTACTCTGTCTCCTCTTTCCCGACCTCTGGGGCGACTCGGTGCGCATCCCCTACTGGGGACGATGGTATGGATGGGAGGTGATGGGCTACGTAGGCGTTCTGCCGCTTCTGCTCGCCGTGGCGGCGGTGACCGTCAGACCTTCTTTCCTCACGCGCTTCTGGGGTGCTTTGGCGCTGCTCGCGCTCCTGCTGTCTCTGGGACGTTATCTCTTCTTTTATCCTTGGGTTTACCGCCTGCTGCCGGGGCTGGCTTTCTTTCGGGGTCCAGCCCGCGCCCTTGTGTTGTGGACGCTCGCCGTCTCGGTCCTCGCAGGCATCGGGTGGGACCGGGTGGCATACAGCGACGAAAACGAACGAAGGAGATTGCGCCTCCTCACTGGCTGTTTAAGCGTGTTATCTGCCGTGGGCGTGCTGGGGCTGATACTTTCTGCGGGGCAAAGCGGTGTCAGCCGTTCATGGGTGTCCTTGACGGGATACCTCCTCAGTTTAGGAACTGCTGAGGAGAGGTATGCCAACGTTCCATATCCCCACCCCGCTTTTTTACAGGCATCCTTCAGCATCAGCCAGCAGAGCCTTTTTTGGGGCGTTTTGCTGCTGACCTTTGCGGCGGCATGGATGCGGCAGCGGCTTGACCAACCGACGAGACGAGGTTGGATGCTCGCCGGCTTAGTGATAGTAGGGATGGACTTGCTGGCTTATGGCAACAAATATGTGCAGGGCGTTCCTTTCCGCCGCGCTCAGTTAGACCCAGAGGTTGCACGCTTTCTGCAACAGCGGAGGAGAGCAGAAGGGCCTTTCCGAGTGGTCAATCTGACCAGAGAATACTCCGACAACGTGGGCGCGATGCACGGGATTGAAATGGTCGGGGGCTTCGACCCGTTCATCCCCCAGCGATTTGTCGAATTCGCCAACGTCAGCGAGGGACGACCTATGGACGTCGCTCTGGTCGTCGTGAAACTGTCGCGGCACTCCCCCCTGCTGGATTTGCTCAATGCCCGATACTTCATGACCAACCGCGATGCCCCACTCAAAGACAACGCTCTCGTCGAGGTCTTCCAGAATCGGCACGTCCGCCTCTACGAGAACCGCCGCGCTCTCCCCCGCGCTTGGGTGGTGCACAACGTTCAAACTATCCCCGACAGGGTCGCGCTGCTCACAGCCCTCGCCCAAAAACAGTTTGACCCACGACGCACCCTGCTCGTCGAGCAGCCCCTCATCAAAAAGTTCCCACCTGCCAACGAGCCCATGTGCCAACGTCCCGACGCGGAGCGATGTCAGATAATGCATCATTCCCCCGAGCGCGTCGTGATTCAGGCGCGATTAGCCACCGACGGATATGTCGTCTTAGCCGACGCCTTCTTCCCCGGCTGGGAAGCGCGCGTGGATGGGAAGGCAGTGGCAATCCTTCGCGCGAACTATCTCTTTCGTGCTGTGCCTGTCCCGTCGGGCGAACACACCATCACGTTCGTATATCGCTCCAGCGGATTGCGGCGGGGGGCATGGGTCAGTGTTGGAGCGTGGGGTTGTATGGTCATCAGTGTCTTGCTCTTCGTTCGTCGCTCACGTCAGAACCCTCCCCCAGTGATGACTGGCGCTGTGTTGCCAGCACTTCCTTCAGCCTTGTCCGCGCCCTGACAAAGTCGGGCTTGATGCGCAGCGCTGCCTCGTAGTGCGTGATGGCTTCCTTCACCCGACCGACTTGGAATAAATCGTTAGCCAGATTGTAATGAAGCAAAGCATGGAGATTTTGGGGAATATGCGACTTGATACGCAAGGCTTTTGAATAATACGGTATCGCCTCCTCCGGCTTGCCCTGCATGTCAAACACAATAGCCATGTTGTTGTATGCCAGATAACTTTTGGGGTTGACCTCCAATGCCCGGTGGAACAGCGTGAAGGTATTGCGCCAGAACGATGCCTGCAGGGTGCTGATGAACCCCAGCAAGAAGATGCCCAGCAGACATCCGATGCCCACCAGCCCCCGACGGGAATGCCCCACAAAGCCCGCCAATGCCAGCGCCGGTCCCAACATGGACAGATAGAGATAGCGGTCGGCGACCGTCGAGTAATTCTGATACACAAACGGAACGAACCCCAACACGGGGAGCAGACCAACGAGAAAAACTCCCCCCGATGCCAGCAGCCACGGATGACGGTGCTTGGACCGCCAGAGGAGCACGCCGAGCGCGCAGGGCACCAGCCACATCAGGTAAGCCCACCCATGGCGCAGCACCCACTGGGGCGTGCGTCCGTAGTCGGGACCTAAGTTCATCGGCGCCACAACCTTCGCCAGATAGAACATGATCGCATCGCCCGCAATGAAGGGGCGCGCCCAGACGGGGGGAAGAAAACTCAGGCTGCGGTCGGGTTGCGCTGACTTCATCACGACCAGCAGGAGCGCAGCCATCCCCATCCAAGGCAGGAGTGGCACGAGGCTCCTTGTGGTCTGCCGACCGACCATCCACCGATCCAACACCCAAGCCATGAACGGCACCGCTGCCGCCGCCGGTTTGGCGAGCAAGGCGAACCCAAAGAACGCGGTGGCGAGCGCGTAGTGAAAGTATTGGAGTTTCCTCGTTGCTCCCTCCCGCGCCCGCATGGCGTAGAGGAGATACTGCCATAACGCCAACAAGGAGAAAAAGCCACACAACACTTCTTTCATGCCCGTCACCCAGACGACGGGTTCGACCTGCACCGGATGCAAGCCAAACAGCAAAGCGCCCACGCCGGCAGCCCAGTCCGGCGTCGTCCCGACTTGTCGGGACGCGCCGACCAGCAGGCGCAAGAGGGTGAACACCATCAGCACGTTCAAGACGTGCAAGGCAAGGTTGGCAAAATGGAAGAGAGAGGCGTCAAGGACCTGACCGTGACCATCCGCTGCCGGAACGTAGGCGAAGGGGATAAGGATGGCCCAAGCGGTATACGTCAAGGGGTTATACATCCCCATATACGGTTGCTTCCAGAGATGAAGAATGTTTTCCACCGTCACGGGCTCAAAATGTGGATTCTCCAGCAGGAGCTCAACGTCATCCCAGAGCACAAAATCGTAGTGGACAACCCTCCAGAATACAACGATTGTCGCCACCATCAAAAGCAGAGGGCAGCACATTCTGACGAGCAGGGGAGCAGAGGAAAGTCGAGAAGTCATCGGCTTGTTCCCCCTGTCGCGTGACGCCGCGCCTGGAGCGCCCTGGTCAGGTCGCGTTGTGCCTCCGTGAAGTCCGGTTTGAGGCGCAATGCCTCTGTGTAATGTGTGATGGCTTCATCCACGCGCCCTACCTTCTCGAAAGCCTTCGCCAGATTGTAGTGGGCAGCGACATAGCGGGGGTTCATCTGTAATGCTTTCCGGTAATGCGCAATCCCCTCGTTCATCTTGCCAAGGCTGCACAGAGCGGACCCCAGATTGTTGTGCGCCTCGGCGAAGTCGGATTTGAGTCGTATGGCTGTTGACCAATGCGCCATGGCTTGCTTGACCTTGCCCTGTCGAGCCAGCGCCACCGCCAGGTTGTTGTGAGCCTCTGGGTAGCGGGGCGCTATCCGAATGGCTGTTGACCAATGCGCGATGGCATCTGCAAGTTTCCCCTGTGCCAATAGAGCAAACGCTAAATCGTTATGAATATTCGCAGAGCTGGGCTTGATGCGCAGCGCCTCTGTATAACAGGCAATCCCCTCCGCTATATCACCGCGTTGTATGAACTCGGTCCCCAGGATGTGATATGCCTTCCAACTGTGAGGGTTGATCTCCAGGGCGCGCTCAAACAGAGTGAAAGTATTGCGCCAGAACGATGCTTGCAGGGCGCTGATGAACCCCAATAGCGTAAATCCCAACGCCCAGATGACGCCAACGAGCATCCCTCTACGTGTGCAAAGACAACCCGCTAATGCTAACGCCGGTCCCAACATGGACAGGTAGAGATAGCGGTCGGCGACGGTAGAAACGTTCTGGAAGTTAAACGGCACCAGTCCCGAAACGGGCAGCATGCCGGCGACGAAAACCCCTCCAGACGCCAGCAGCCAGGGTGAACGGTCTCTGAACCACCACAGCAGAATGCCCAGCGCGCAGGGGACCAACCACGTCAGATAAGCCCAGCCGTGCTGTAAGACCAACTGAGGGGTGCGCCCATAGTCAGGGCCGAGGTTCATCGGCACCGCCACTTTGAGCAGATAGAAGGCAACGGCATCGCCCGCAATGAAGGGGCGCGTCCAGACCGCAGGGATAAAACCCATGTCTCGATAGGGCTGCTCCACTCGCATCGCCACCATGAGTGCGGCAGCCATAATCATCCAAACGAGGAGGGGCGGGACGCTCTGCCGGCTCTGCCGTTTGAGCATCCACCTGTCCAGCACCCATGCGATGAAGGGAACAGCCGTCGCCGCTGGTTTTGAGAGCAAGGCTAACAGAAAGCACAAAGTGGCGATAGCATAATGAAAGTATCTACGTCCTGTTGCCGCTCCCTCCTGTGCTTTCGTTGCGTAAGTGAGATATTGCCAGAGCGCCAAGAAGGAGAAGAAGCCGCACAGCACTTCTTTCATCCCGGTGACCCAGACGACGGGTTCAACCTGAACCGGGTGCAAGCCAAACAGCAAAGCGCCCGCGCCGGCAGCCCAGTCCGTCGCCCCGACGCATCGAGACCCGCCGATCAACAAGCGTAAGAGGGTGAACACCATCAGCACGTTCAAGACGTGCAAGACGATGTTGGCAATATGGAACACACGGGGGCTAAGCGCATGATGAGTCCCACCTGTTGTCGGAATACGGGCGCATAGAACCAGCCCTGCCCACACGGTATAAGTGACGGGATTATAGACGTGCTCGTATGGTTCCCGCCAGAAACGCAGCAGGCTGCGAAACGTCGGTGGGTTGAGATGGGGATTGTCAACGAGAAGGGTGAGGTCATCATAATTGACAAAATCGTAATCGCTCACCCTTACAAATGTCGCTGTCGTCGCTCCCACCAGAAGCAGCGGTATCAAAATCCGTCGGCGAGTTGCGGAAGTAACTCGCCGACCGACGGACTGCTGTGACCGATTCTCTGGAGGAGTCATCGAGAGAACCAAGATCACCCCTCCATTTCTCCGCTGGCTATCGCAGCCTCAGCAGCGGGGGGCTGTCCGCCGGGCGCGCGGGCATTTCGGCATCGGAGCGAACGAAGTGGCAGACGAACGCCCGCCGCCAGTGGGGTGTGTTGTTGGCGGGTGAATGGTGCAAGGTGCAAGAGTGATGGAAGATGACGCCGCCTGCCTTGATCGGCACGGCAACCGCTTTGGCGGGGTCGTAGCCTTTCGGCACGAGGTGCGGAGTGCCGGGGACGTGTTCATGCTCCACGACGCCCCAGCGGTGTGTGCCGGGCATGTAGTGCATGCAGCCGTTCTCCACCGTCGCATCATCCAACGCGCACCAGCAGGTAATCACCGCCGAGTCAGGCACCACGCGGAAGTAAGCGTTGTCCTGGTGCGGCATCTTCTCCGAGCCGACGAACGGCGGCTTGAGTAATGCCTGATCCGCGTAAAGGCTGAGGGGCGTGCCGATGAGGTCTTCCACCATGTCCAGCAAATCGGGGTCTGTCGCGTGCGCTTTGAACACCGGCTCGTAAGGGACAAGGTTGGAGAACTTCCGCACCGTCTGCGCCGTCTTGTCCCTCGTCATGGCGCCCGCGATTTCCGCCTCCTGCTGCACGCCGACGCGCCGCGCCTCCGCGCTATCCCAGCGCGCGCACAGTTCTTCAATGCGCTGCCGCATCGCTGCCATCCGTTCGGCGGGGACGACATTTTCCACCGCTAAAAAGCCGTTCTCTGCGTAGAAGCGTTTTTGTGCCTCCGTGAGCCTCATGCCCATTCCTCCGGGTCGAAATAACCATACGTCTCTGGCTTAATCCAGTAAAGTATCATCGGCACCGTCGCGGGAAGACCGCAGATTGAGACCATCCCTATCGCGATGAGGACGGTGTGGTAAATCCACGCGCGCCGCGTGCGCGGCAGAAAAAAAGACGCAAGGAAAATCAACGCCAGCAGCCCCCCCACCACCGTCAACCCGATGCCATACACCAGCATAATTTCTGGTGGCATGTCCCTCTCCAACGGAATCTCATCATAGTAGACCAGCAGCGCAATCCCCGCCGCCAAACATACCAGATACACCAGCGCCATCACGCCACAATAAACACGATACCACATCAGCACCGGCGGCGGATTGGGTTTGGTCGGCTCCATGAAACTCCTCTCTCTTATCCAGCCCGCGTAGGCAGACCTTGCGCTGTTGTAACCCGCGATTTCTATCGCTGGGGTAAAAGTGATAGCCCTGATTATAGCGCACGGAGGGAAGTCAGGTCAAGCGAACAAGTGGGGGTTTGAGAGAAATCGGCATCTGGGATATAATCGGATGTCAGATCTGTCGAAGGAGTCGTCCATGTCGACGGGTCAGTGTCACGCCGTAGGAAAATGTCCTTGCGAGCGGAGCGAAGCCATCCCCTGCGGAGGGGACTGCTGCCGCGTAGGGGATGGCTTCACTGCGCTCGCAAGAACAGGTATTTTCAAGGGAGGTTCATCGAAGAATGTCAAAAAAGACCCTTGTCGTTCCATTCATCATGTTAGCGTTGAGCGTGACGTTCTGGGGTGTCGCCGCCCAAGCGCCGACCACCGTCACCGTCCGCAGCACCGACGAACTGCGGCGCGCCGTCGCGGCTGCCAAGCCCGGCACGCGCATCCTGCTCGCGCCGGGGGAATATGAAGGCGGACTTTACTGGACTCTGAAAGGTGAGCCGAACAAACCCATCGTCATCGCTGCCGCCGACCCGAAGAACCCGCCCGTCATCAAAGGCAAAGCCGAAGGGATGCACCTGAGCGACGCCGCCTACGTCGAACTGCACCACCTCACGTTCACGGGCGCGACCATCAATGGACTCAACATTGACGATGGCGGCAGTTATGATACACCCGC
>JANWYM010000117.1 GCA_025055355.1 Abditibacteriales bacterium | reverse complement strand
CTGTTCAAGCCGTCGGCGTAGGAACTTTTCATCAGGCTGGGGTCACCCGCCCGCACCGCTTGGACGAACGCCCGCGCCTGCCGAGCGAACGGGTTGGTGCGCTTAGAAGATTCCCAGACCGTCCGACCGTTCTCCACAACTCTGTGGGCTGACCATTCGACGAGCGAATCATCGCTGACCAGCAGCACCTCGTGCCGCGCCACCTGCACGTTCGTCAGCACGCGGGAAGTGCAGACGTTCGCGGTCAGACCGCTGGCAAAGCGAAAGTTGACGTTGTAAACATGCGGCAGGTTCATCGGTTCAGGACCTTCACCGGGTCGACGTTCGACATAGAACGCTGAGACCGCCTCGATGTCGCCCAAAAAATAGCGCAGCAGGTCAACCGTGTGAATGGAGTTCTCCACGAACGAGCCGCCGCACAACTCGTAGCGACTCGTCCAGTAGCGGATTGGCTTGCCGCTGTAAAGCAGTTGCGCCAAGGCATGGCGCGGTGTGCGCTCCTGCAGCATCTGCCGCACGAGGTCGGCGGACGGATAGTAGCGGCTCATAAACCCGACCTGCGACACGACGCCCGCTTGCTGAATCGCGGCGTTGAACTGGACGGCTTGAGCGATGCTCAACGTCTGCGGCTTTTCGCAGAAGACCGCGATGCCCCGGGCGGCGGCTATCAGTATCTCGTCGCTGTGCAACGTCGGCGGGATGCAGACGTAAACGGCGTCGAGTTCTTCCTTGTCGAACATCTCCCGATGGTTCGCATAAACCGCCTGCACGCCGAACGCCGCCGCTTGTGCTTTGGCGGTTTCCGTGTTCACATCGCAAAACGCCTGCAGCACCACCTCGCCCGCTTCAACGAGAGGCGCGAACGCAGGCAGGTGGGCGTGTGTCGCAATGTGACCGAGACCGATGAAGCCGAGCCGAACAGGTTTCGACATGAACGTCAAGCGAAGGCGTCGATCCCGAAGGGCTTGACTGACGTAGGTTGCGCAGGCATAAATCAACTGTGCTCTATCAACGGTCAGCCCTCCGGTCAGTTCTGTGCTGTTGTCAGAGAGCGCGACGCATCGAGGATATGGGCAGTTAAAACCTCCGGCGTCTTTGCCGCTGAACAATCATGCGGACTCAATCCGCTCAATCAACTCTGGCGAGAGATAGGCTCCATCCGACACCGACACTGCCGCCTCCAACTCGGCGACGCTGGCTGCCCCCGACAGCACGATGCTGATGCGAGGGTCAGACAACAGATACCGCAGGGCGAGGCGGGGGATGTCTTCGGGTTGGTCAGCGAGTAACGCTTCGATGCGCTCCTGCTTCTCGTAGAGTTCGGCGAAGCGACCGATGTTCCTCCACTCATCACGCCTGGCGCCGAGCAGTCCCGCGTGCAGCGGCGAGGCAGCGATGATAGCGATGTCACGTTCGGCGGCGGTGGGAACTAATTCTTGCTTCGCTTCTTGCGTCAACAAGTCATACTTACAAAAGGTCAAGACGGACACAAACGCATCGGTCTCTCGCAAGACGTTGCTCATCAGCGTCAGGTCGGAGCCGGTCAGACCGAGGTGCTGCGCCAGCCCTTGCGCCTGGATTTCCAGCAGCGTCTCCAACGCGCGCCCCTTGCCGAAGATGCCCTCCCAGCCCGCCATCTCCGCCTCGTGGATTTGCAGCAGGTCCACGCGGTCGCGCTTCAATCGTTTGAGGCTCGCCTCAAACCCGCGCCAGATAGTATCCCGCGTGTAGTCAAACGGCTCAGGGTAATACCCCACCTTGGTTGCCAAATAGTGCGGCTCGGTGACGCCTTGGAGGGCGACGCCCAACACCTCCTCACTGCGTCCCCTGCCGTAAAGCGGCGCGGTGTCGAAGTAATTCACGCCCAACTCCAGCGCGCGCTCCACGACGCGCACGCCGTAGGAAACAGGCTTCAACCCCTCCTCCGGCCGCCCGTAGAACCACGCGCCGCCTAACCCAATCTCGCTGACCTGCCATCCGGTTTTGCCGAAGCGACGATACTGCATCAGGACTCCCTCGAGAACCGTCGTCGTCCTCGTCGTCCCCGTTCTCGACCCTCACAAGTGACTGACGATGGAGATGACGAAGACAAGGACGATTTTCATCCGGCGTAGTGTCCCTGAGGGGACATGGATGGTTCCTCTCTCAACTTTTGCGTTTCGCACTTCTCTTCCTCTCTGCGGCAGGAAAACGTCATTGCGGGCGCCGCGAAGCCATCCCTTGCGGAGGGGATTCCCTTGTCGCTCCACTCCTCACAATTACATGGATTGGGATGGCTTCGCTACGCTCGCAATGACGGGCATTTTCGCAGGAGAGGGCAAAACACAAAAAGTTTAGACCTCTAAAATAGCCGCGCCCCCGGG
This sequence comes from Abditibacteriales bacterium, assembly GCA_025055355.1. Taxonomy (GTDB): domain Bacteria; phylum Armatimonadota; class Abditibacteriia; order Abditibacteriales; family JANWYM01; genus JANWYM01. The sequence continues at coordinate 7,390 of JANWYM010000117.1, read as the reverse complement.
AGGGCGACGCTCCAGCGGAGCCGGTGGCTCAGCGGGAGCCTCGCCCTCCCGTTGGGTGCGATGGTCGGGTGGGATGTCCAACCCCCTATCTGTCGACAGTCCTCGAACGCAATGCAAAAGTTTAAATTCCTCCCAGAATCCAAGGAGTTCCTTCACGGTCGTTTCCGCCTTGCGGTTATTTTCGCCTCCTCGGGGGCGTTTCCTCGTCGCCGAGGGAAAACGAGGTCGGCGTGCCCCGTCGGTCGTTCGTTCTCTTCGCCTCGACCAAGGCGGTGTTAGCCGACGCAAAAAAACAAAGTCGAAGCAGACACATCCGGTCCGCTCCGACTTAGACTCCATGACGCGCCCGTCCTTGACTCGCCATCGGCACGGCTCGTCCCGCTCACTCGCCTCTGTAAGTCTGGAGAAGCGCCGTTATGGTATAGGCGGAGGACTGTTGGGGATATTTGTCCTCGCCATAACACTGCACGCACAACATCGCCCCTTTGACGCGGAACGGGAACCGCCGCAGCGGTTTATGGCACTGCGCGCATACCGCTGGGGAGGAGCCGGCACTTCGAACGGCAACTGCGCTCTTCACGGAGAACCCCCCTTCGTCAACTGCGCAACGCCTCTGATGGGTCACCGTCACGTCCGTTGACAGCGCGGCAACTGCCGATGAACGATCGCCCAAGTCAACGCGAATGGCTTTGACTTGGGAGATACTTCTGCCTCCATTCTACCCGCCCTTGTTTAACGGCAGATTAACCTCACATATATTCTGAAGTGACAATTTTTGAAGGGTTGGTCATGCCAATTCATCAGCGCCCTGCCGCAGTAAAATCACCGACCGGGCGGGCGAGGCTTCCGCCGAGCCATTGGCTCCGCTGGAGCGTCGCCCTCCCGCCGGGGCGTTAATCCACCATCGGCTCTAAGAGACCCAACCGCCACGGAATCTCACCATACGGTTTGCCCGCGCGCGCGGCATCGCTTACGCCCTGAAACAGAAATCGCAGGTTGTTTGGGTCAACCTCCAGCTGCTGGTCGTAGCCGCTCCGCAGCAACTCGCCGTGGCTGATGCAGTCCGTCCAGCGCGCGCCGACCGGCTGGACGTTCGCCATGCTGGCAAAGCACTTGTCCTTCGTGGCGGCGAGGGGTGTCCATTCCCCATCGAGGCGGTCAGCTAAATATGCCTTGTAATATCGCCAGCCGTGTCCGCCTTGCGCTTCAACGAGGGTTAGATACTTGTTCAGCCCTTTCAGCCGATAGGTATGACTGGCTTCAAAGATGTCCCCTTGAATCGCCAGAACGGGTTTCGACCAACCGGCGAGGAAGTCAACCAGCCGCGTCTCCGTCCGCCACATCCGCCCGTCCAATGTCGTGAAGAACAGGTGCGCTTTGGCGTCGTCGCAGATGACCCAGAAGTCCAGCCCGGTTTTGCCGTCCGCCTGCGAAACGCCCAGCGGCGCGAGGGGACTCCAGGCGTTCGGGTCGGCGATGTCGGTCGTGGTCGCATACGCCGCTTGATACTGCGGCTGCCAGCGCTCATCGCTCGCCTGACAGATAAGATACCACTTCCGATGCGGCGTGAAGTAGAACACCTGCGGGGCGCAGAAGAATCCAGGATGCATCTTCAACACATGGCGGCGGGCAGCGTTCGCGTCCTTCCAGTCGAGGAAGGACAGATACTCAATCTGATGCGTGCGCTTCACGCTGCGAATGGTGCAGAACAAGTGCCACCGCCCCTCATAAAAAACCACTGACGGGTCCTTCACCGCATAGCAGGGGTCCTCGGGACGTTCGACGGGCGCCACCAGCGGCGGGCTGACCGTCCAGCGGAACACCCCTGCCAGCAAGTTGTCTACGGCACGCTGAGATGTAGAGGACAAAGCCGCACCTCCTGTTCTTTCGTTTGCTGACCAGAGCAACGCGCCGACCGCTGCACACAGCAGGGCGACGGCAAGGTGTTTCATCGTCAGTCACCTTCTTCGGCGGGAGTTGTTCAAGTTGCGATAAGAATGTCACGTCGCCAAAGTAGCCCGTCGCTCCGCGACGGAGAAATTCCGCGACGGCGTCGCGGGCTACTTGCAATGCGTCGCTTGCGTTCCCAGAAGGGCAAAAAGGCACAACGCAAAAGTTTAGTGTCAAGATAGTTCCCTCGGCATTTGACACCGCCGAGATGGAAACGGTATCGCTTCCTTTTTGTGGGGACGACGATGGCTTGCTCAGAGACTCCACCATCCCGTCCGCCCTGCAAGCCCCCCGATTTGGCGAACGTGGCGGAATGCGTTACAATAATGACAGCATGAGCGTTTCATGGGGCAAACTTTTCGGCGCGGACGTGCAAGTCATCGGCTACAACTGGAACGGCGGCTGGTATCTTATCATCGTCTTTCTCGGGGGGCTGGCTTTGACCCTTGCCGCCTACCGCCGCGTGCCGCAGGGGATTTCACCCCGCCTCAAAACAACGCTCATCGCGCTGCGCCTTATCAGCCTTGGGTTGCTGCTTCTCCTCATCGCCCAACCTGCCGTGCTGTTGAGTATCACCGAGCGCGAGCGTCCGTCCCTGGTCGTTCTCGTTGACACCTCGCAAAGCATGAACACGCGCGACGGCAACTCCCTCACGCGACTGGAAGCCGTCAAACGCGCTCTGCAAAGCGATGCGCTGGAGCAACTGCGAAAATCCGCCGACGTTACTCTCTACCAGTTCGCCCAAACGATCTCCCCAATCTCCCAACTTTCCAATTTTCCAGTTTCCTCCTCCAACCGTCGCACGTTCATCGGTTCTGCGCTGCGCCACATTGTGCAGGAAAAAAGCCGCCGTCACACGCACCCTGCTGCCGTCGTATTATTCAGCGACGGGCAGGACAACGGCGACGAAGACGTGCTCGCCGCTGCGAAAGAACTGAACGCACCGATTTACGCCGTCGGCGTCGGCAGCCCCCGCGCACAACCCGACCTCGCCGTGCGCAGCGTCGCCGCGCTAACAGCGGTGTTTCCCGGCACGCTGATTTCCGTCGAAAGCAGCGTCGGTGGCAACGTAGGGAACGGACGCCGTGCCGTTCCCGTGTCGCTGCAAGAGGTAGGGAACGGACGCCGCGCCGTCGCCAGCAAAACAGTCCACTTAGCCAACCAGCAAAACCAAACAGTGACCTTTGAATTGCTGCCCAAAGGTGCAGGCATTCATCGCTACACCGTCAGGGTGCCACCGCTACCCAACGAGTTTATCACGGAGAACAATGGGGCAAACTTTCAGGTGAACGTCGTGGGGCGGAAGTTGAAAGTTCTTTATATTGAGGGTTATCCCCGCTGGGAATACAAGTTCCTCAAGCGCGTGCTGGAAGAGGACAAAGACATCGCCTTCCTCGCGCTGGTGGGCAAGCCCGACGGGACGTTCTACGCGCAAGGGCCGTTGGTGCCTGCTGACCACCCTGCCGATTTCGTATTCAACAAAAAGCAACTCTTCGGTTTCGATGTCATCATCTTCGGCGACATTGCCGCGCGGCAATTTACACCGGCGCACCTTGACATCGTACGTGACTTCGTGGAGAAGCGCGGCGGCGGCTTTCTCATGCTCGGCGGCTTCCGCAGTTTCGGGGCGGGCGGCTATGGTGGCACGCCGATTGAAGAGATTCTGCCCGTTGACGTAGCGCAGGCTTCCAGGGGGCCGACTGCCGACAGGATGTCGGCGCTACAAGTGGACAAGGAGTTCCGTTGGCGGCTCACGCCCCTGGCGCAAACCTTCCCACCGCTGATGCTGGACGAGAACCCCCAGCGCAACCAACAAATCTGGGCGAACCTCCCGCCCTTGAGCGGCGGGAACATCGTCGGGCGCGTGAAGGCGAACGCGAAAGTGTATGCTGAATATCCGCCCGACGTCATGCCGCGCCACGGTGGGGACGGAGCGGCATCCCGCGCCATCCTCGCCTTGCACGACTACGGGCGCGGCAAAACCGCCGCCCTGACGGTGGACTCCACCTGGCGCTGGTATTTTGAGGCGTTGAAGAAAGGGGAAGACAAAGGCTACTTCACGCGCTTCTGGCGGCAACTCCTGCGGCAACTGGCGAACCCCGACGCCGACCGCAAGGTGACCCTGACGCTCGACCGCAAGCGCTGTGAAATCGGCGACGTGGTGACGCTGACGGCTTACGTCAAAGACGAAAACTTCGACCCCGCCCGCGCCGCCAACGTCTCCGCCTTCCTCAGGCTACCCAGCGGCAAGCGCGAACCGCTCGCCCTGCACCCCGACCCGCAAAACGTCGGAACATACGTTGCCACCTACCGTCCAACTCAGCAGGGCAATTATCACATCACCGTCAGCGCGAGCGTCGGCGGGCAAAAGCAGAGCGACGAGACCGATTTCACCGTCACGTCATCGTTCATCGAACTCCAAGACGTCGCGCTCAACGAGCCGCTGCTCCAACAACTCGCCGCTGTAACGGGGGGGAAGTATGACCGATTATCAAACTACGAGCGGCTGCTCGACGACCTCAAGTTGCAGGGCAGGACGGTCTCCTACCGCCAAGCATGGCACCTGTCCGCCTCGCCGCTGCCTTACGCGGTGTTAGTGTTGGTGTTGTGTGGGGAGTGGATGTTACGGCGGAGGAACGGGCTGGCGTGACCGAGCCGTAAGGAAGTGAACCCAATGGCAGACAAAACGATAGCCAACATGAGTGAGATCGTGTCGGAGTTGCGGGCGGGACGTCAGGCTTTGAAATGTCCCGACGACTGCAGTTATTCCAATGTATCATCCGCGTTAGTGGTATCCGTGGGACATCGGGACGCAGTGAAGATTTACGACAACTTCCGCGCCCGCAGTCGCCGGCGCAAGGGGGCTGTGCCCATCTTGGGGCACTTCACGCTGCCCCGTAAAGCGGCAGAGCGACTCGTAACTTCGCGGTGAGATGAAAGAGGAGGCAACGACGTGGATACACCTCATGCAACCTTTAGAGTGTCCGAACCGTTTGCGCAACTGTCGCGCAAACTGAGCGCAGCGAGATGGTATTGGCACGCCTTGCGCGCCGCCGAAAGCGCGCTGGGGTTTGTTGGGTTGGCTGGAGGCCTGATGCTGTTGCTGTTTGCGGTGGACGCGCTGCTCAAGCCGTCACCGGCAGCGCGGCTGGGGTGGATGGGGCTGGCGGCGATTGTCCTCCTCTTTGCGTTTTTCTACTTCCTCATTTACGCAGCGCGACGCGTCAGCGACATGGACGTGGCAGCGCGCGTGGAGGCGAAGAACCCGCATCTGGACGAGCGGCTGCTGGCGGCGTTGGAACTTCAGCGCGGGCAGTTCGACCCGCGCGGGTTGTCCGACGCGCTGGTGCAGGCGACGATCCGGGAGGGAACCGATGTCGCCCTGCAAGTGGACTTCCGTAAGGCGTTCGACACAACTTGCGTGAAGCGGCGCGGCGGCGCGGCATTGGCGACGTGCGGCGCGTTGGCTCTGTTGGCTCTGTTCGCTTCGACGGCGGTGGGCGAGAGTTTCCGCCGCTATCAGTCGGCTTATGCTGAGTATCTGTGGGAACGCTACGGCAGCGTGACGGTCACGCCGGGCAACACGGTCGTTCTCAAAGGCTCCGACGTTGACATCCAAGCGGAAGTCAAAGGCGGTGAGGCGAAGAATGTCGTGTTGGAGAAGTTGGAACGTTCCAATGTTTCAACGTTCCAACGTTCCAACGTCCCGATGCAGCGTGGCGATGCGCCGCATGAATTCCGCTATGAACTTTCCAACCTCCAACAATCCCTTACCTACCGCGTCATCGCCGACAACCATTTTTCGCCCGCATACAAGATTGAGGTCGTGGACGCGCCCGCAGTGACGAACCTGCAGGTGGAATACCGCTACCCCGACTACACGGGCTGGTCGCCGCAATACGTCGAGAACAGCGATGGGCATATCAAGGCATTGCGCGGGACGCAGGTGACGATGGTGGCGACGACGAACCGCGCCGTCACCAGAGCAGAGTTGAGGGTTGAGGGGTCGGGGTTCAGAGACGAGATTCCGATGGCGGTGAGCGATGGAAAGACTCTGAGGGCGGATTTGACGCTCAAGCGATCAGGCGCTTACACGATTCGCCTGCGCGACCCTTACGGCTTTGAAAACGCGGAGCGCAAACCGCACACGATTCAAGTGCTGCCCGACAAGTCGCCGACCGTGAGCGTCATTTCGCCGAAGAACATCGCCGCCTTGCCCGAAGCGCTCATCCCTGTTGCCGTTCGCGCCACCGACGACTTTGGTGTTAGCAAGTTGCAGGTTTCAACGTTGCAACGCGCCAGCGTGCCAACGGTCAACTACGACCCGCCCCACACTTCGCCTGCCGAGACCTTCGCTCTCAACCTGCGGCAGATGAAGGCGAAACCGGGCGATGTTATCGCTTACTACGCGCAGGCGTATGACAACGACACAGTGGACGGTCCGAAGGTGGCGCGGTCCCCGGTTTACAAAATCAAAGTCCTCAGCGTTGCGGACTTTCTTGAAGAACTGAAAAAATATCAGCGCGAGATGGGCAAGGTGTTGAACCATCTTTACAACAAGCAACTGGGGCTGTTGCACAAGAACCAGCAACTCCTGAAGCAGCTGCAGAGCGGCGAGCTGGTCAGCAGCGATGCGCTGAGTCAACTCAGCCAAGAGCAGCGCGACCTTGCGCGGCAGGCGCAGCGGTTGGCGCAGGACATCAAACGGATGCAGGAGCAGGCGCACCTGAGCAACTTAGCGACGCCGTTTGAAAACACCGAGCAGCGGCTGGAATCCATCGCCAGAGATCTGATGGAGCAAGCCGCCAACAGCCTGTCCAAAGCGCAGCCGCAAGTAGGGAACGGACGCCGTGCCGTTCCTGACGGACGCTGTGCCGTTCCGAACATGCAAAAAGCCGAGCAGCAGCAGAAAGACGCCGCCGATGCGCTGGACACTTTGAAAGAAGGACTGGAAAATCTCGACCGCGAAAAGCAACTCCTGGAGATGGTGCAGAAGGCGATGGCGCTGCGCACGGAGCAGGCGGCGATTTCGCAAAACCTTCAGAACGCCAGCCCGCAGCAGATGCAGCAGCAGGCGAGCAAGCAGCAGAGTTTATCAAAGCAAGCACACCAGTTAGCGCAGCAGGCGCGGGAGGCGGCGAAAGACTACCAGCAGGACGACCCCATCACCGCGCAGCGGCTGGAGGACGTGCCGAACCTGATGGAGCGGAGTCAATTGCAACAAAGCATGAAGCAGTCGTTACAGGCGATGCAAAATCAGAACGCGCCGCAAGCGCGGGAGAACTCGCAGAAAGCCGAGGAGAGTTTGAAAGACCTCGAGGAGTATCTGAAGCGTACCTATCAGGACGCGCAACTCAACCGCGCTCGCCAAGAGCGCGACTATCTGGGGAAGATGTTGTTCCAGGTCGAGAAACTGATTCGGGAGCAGAACCAGGTCATT
>JANWYM010000116.1 GCA_025055355.1 Abditibacteriales bacterium | reverse complement strand
CCCGCCGTCAGTTCGACCTCGCCGAGGTCCACCTTGCCGCTGGGAATCACGCCGTCGTTGAAGCCGTCGAATACACCGCCGATGTCCTTCCCGTTGAGGCTGATTTGCACCTTGCCGTAATCAATCGCTTTGGTCAGGTAGACGGAGAGGCGATACTTACCCGTCGTCCGCACGGGCAGTTGCAAGGTGAAGAACGCGCCCGCCTGCGGGGGACGGAACCAGAGGTGCGCGTCGTTGCTCCAATGCGGACCGAACCCGCGCATGTCCTGCGGACCGAGGACATTCGGATGCGAGGTGGCGAGGACTCTCAGTCGCTCGCCCTCCAGCGCGCCGGGGTAAAGTTGCTTGCGCAGCACAAGGTAGTCAACGATAAGGTTCAACCCTCTCTGATTCTCCCTGGACAAGGGAGAGAGGGTCAATTGATGCGCGCCCTGTTTGAGCAGCCCCGTCATGCCCGCCTCGACGCGCTCCAGCCGTGGCGCCTCGGCTTGGGCGTCCACCTCGCCCAGCGGCTGACCGTTTACGCTAACTTGCACCCGCCCGCCGTCCTTGCTTTTGAGAAGCCCCAGAAAAATCGTGTAGTAGGAATCGGTCGGCAGGTTCACCGTGAACGTCAGCGCGTCGCCCAATGCGGCGACCCCTTTGCCGCTGCTAAGTTCCACGTCCAGATGTTCATCATCAATGACCTTTCCGCCCACGATGTTCAATGTTTCCGCTTCAACGACGTTCTGCGCTTTGATGGACGCCGGGCGGCGCGCCTCAACGGGCGGGAGGTTCTCCCAGCCGTCGGCGGTGCTGTCCTGATACCAGTAGGTCGTGAAGCAATAATCCGCGCCCGGATAATCGTTTGTGCCGCCGTGCTCGATGTCCACGCGAATGCTCTTCTGGAATGGAACGCAATCGCTGATTTGGTAGCGATAGGCCGCGATGCGCGAGTGCGGGTCGTCCTTCACGATGCAGCCGTGAAACGGCAGCCAGAACGGACCGGTGTTGAAATACCAGCCAGCGGTGAAATAATCCTCCAGCCCCGTGCCGTGAATCGAGGGAAACGTCTCCCCGTCCACGTAAATTTTCTCATCGCCTTCGAGAAACCACAAGCCGTGGTCGCCCTGCATGTTGAGGTTGACACCGACGTAATGCCCCCGCCCCGTCGTTTCGAGCAGGGTGACGTGCTTGCCGCGCTCCGTCGTCACCCGCCGCCACTTGGCGTGGAAGTAGCCGACCTGCTTCATATCGGGAGGCGTCGGGTCGAGGTCAATCTGCCAAGTGAGTTGAACGTCCTCTCGTCCTTCGTTGACCACCTCCACCCGCGCCGATGTGCCGAACGGCATCGGGAAGTAGCAAACGTAGCCGTCCTCGCCCATCGCCAGCGGCAGGGAGGTGAATCGGCGTTCGCCGAAGCCCACGCCAAAGAAGTCACCCAGCGGCGCCTCCACCGACGGGAAAATCGCCCCATCCCAGTAAGCGCGCAGGACGAGGCGGCGCAGGGTGAAGCGCGTCGCAGGGGTGACGCGCACGCGCAGACCCCGAATCGTGCCGCCCCGCGACTCATTGAGCATGGTGACCGCTGCCCCGCCCGCAAGGGTCGTCTGTCCCTCGCGGCGCACAGAAGGGGACGGCAGCGGGACGGGCGGCTGCCCCGCGTTCTTCCACTGATTCAGCACCGTCTCCAAGGCGGCTTTGTCCTCTGCCGTCAACTCGCGCGTGAAGGTGCGCACCGCCGTGCCTTCGGGAAACTGATGATACTGAATCTGATAATACATCGTGCGGGGGTCGTCCACCTCGATGCGCACACTCTTAGCGAACGGAATCGGGAAGAAGCAATACCACCCGCCCGACGACTGTCCCGCCAGCGGGCGCACGAACGGCGGGTATTTGTCCTGAAAGAGGTCCTGCATCGGGCAGGCGATGCGCGGCTCGCTCTCGCCGTCGAAGTAGAAGCGAATGAACCCCGTCGCGTTCGCCGACCAGATGCGATAGATGCAGCCTGGACCTTTCAGGTCGGCGAGCAAGGCGCGGTTATTGGGCAAGTGTCCGACATCGCCGTTAAGAAAATGCCCCGCGTCCCCATTGCCACCACTGCGGTCATACGAAGAAACCTGCTTGCACACAGCGTTCTTCAACACCGGCAGTTGGTCGAATCGCGCCAAGTATTGCAGACCGTAAAGAGGTTTTTCCTGCGCCTCAAGCGACGCCGTAAAGGCTGAGACGCAAAACGCGGAGATGATGACAATTGCTTTCTGTAAGTTCATCGTTGAAATCCCTCCCTTGAAAGTAACCGCCCCTCGGGAGGGCGACGCTCCAACGGAGCCGTCGGTTCGACAAGGGTTCGGCTCGGCGGGAGCCTCGCCCTCCCGATGGGTTCGGCAGGAGCCTCACCCTCCCGAGTCAAGTGTATTTTAGCAGAGTGGAAGCAGCGCAACAAGTGCAGCGGAATCGAACAGAGAGACTTGCGCCGAGGGCTCGACTGGACGATGGACTTCTCCATCCTCATTTTGGCAGGGAGCAAGGCGACGGTGTGGCAGAACGACGAAGAGATAACCTTCCTGTCCTCCCTCGCGGAAAGACAACTTCCCCCGTCCCCTTCTTGTCAAGGAGGGGAGTCCGCGCCGCGTTAAAAGAAAAGCCCCAGAATCGCCTGATTCTGGGGCTTGGGATTGGTTGGGCTTGTTGCTACCCGATGAAGATCAAGTCGGGCCCGAGGGGGAGTTTGGGGAGTTTCAGCACCGGCTTAACGTTCCCTGTCATAGCGTCCTCTGTGGCGATGCGGGCGTTTTTAAGTTCGGGGTCCCAGTTGTATTCGATGCCGTTCCACACATACGCCCCCAACGTTGGGTCAAAGGAAGGATAGGCGATGCGCTCCTCCCACTTGGCGGCGTCGAAAGTGTAAACGTTCCTGTTGCCCATCATCACTGGAAAATCGTCCGCTGTCTGGTTCTGCACAATGGCGCCGTTGACGATGACGCGGTAGTTGTAGCGGCGATAGCGCACGGCATCGCCGCGCCCGGCGCGGGTGTCGTCGTTGTAGGCGCTTTCGTCAAAGTAAGGACCGGGGATGACGAACCAACTCCCCTCTTGCGCGTAGATGAGCGCGCTGACGCGGATGGTCAAGCCCCACGTCGGGCGGAAGGCAGGATTACCCCATGGATCTACGCCGGACAGGTATTGCTCCATTTTCATGCGGTTGAGGCGGTAGTCGGCTAAGACCCCTTCGCCCGTCGTTTCGGAGGTAACTTGTATTTCGTTCAACCCACCAATCGCATTGAACAAGGGCGCTGTTGCTGGAACGGTCTGAGACATCAGGGGTTGAATTTGTGGTTCAGCGCCAACTGGTGGGCGCAGCAGGGGATTGACATAGAAGGCTTCAAACAGCGCCAGCGGGTCGTTCGGATTCCCTACCTGCCACCACTCAATGGAGTTCACAAACAGGCGTGCTTGGGCGATAATCGGCACATCAACGGGCGTGAGGTTGCCTCCTTGCTTGAGGTAAGCCGTCGCGCTTTCGTTGAGCCCAAGTCGTGCCAGCAACGCCGCCGCCGCGCCGATGGTCGAGGGGTCGACGGTGGTGCCGTTGTAGCGTTGGAGTTGCCCGGTAGGGTTCTGGTAGTTTTGGAGGAGAGTCGCCACGTCCCCAATCGTGAGCGGCGCGTCGTCGTCCGCCGTGCCGCAGATGCCGTCCATGTGGGGGTCGCGGAAGCAGACGTCCGGTCCGATGTTGGGCGGCTCGTCAGCCCGCAAGTGAGTTGGGGTGTAGTCGACGGGCGTGGCATAAGGGTAGGGCGGCGCGAGGCTGGGGGGGGTGGCGTTGTTGCTAATAGTCAGGGTGACATCCGTCACAGGGAAGTTAGGGTCTTCATTATAGCGCACCGTCAGCGCCGCCTTCTTTCTGCCGCCGTGTCGCAGAGCGACAGCGACGTTGCCCACATACTGGTCGCCCAGACTGAACTGTCGGGCGACGATGACAGGCGCCACGTTGGGCGGAACGTTACGCGCCGGGATGTTCCAGAAGGAATGGACCTTTGCCGTGTCCAGTTGTTGCAGGGGACTGATGGCGAGGCTCGCCGGTAGAAAGGAAAGCAAAGGCGGGATGGGCGGAGCGGGCGACGTCAGCGTCGGAACCCTGCCCACGGCGAACGGCGCGTAGAACTGCGTGGTGTTCAGAGCGACGTGGTCTTTCGCCAGCAGCGCGATGTGCGTGTTGCGCGGGTCACCCGGCGGCAAGCCCATATAATCTTTTGGTGTTAGGATGTTGCCCTCGATGTAAATCGTGCCGCCGCTGACGACGGTGAGATTATACTCCCGTCCGCCGGGAACGCTGGGCGGGAGCATCCCCTGTATCCGCACGTTGCCCGCCGCTAAGATGACGCCGTTTTCGGGATAGTCGAAACTCATAAAGTAGAGGGGCAAAGCATTTCCTCCCACTTGGACGCGGGCGTCCGTCGTCCACAGCGGCACCGGGGCAATGGCAGGGGAAGCACCTGACCGGTCTATGCCCAGTGGTTGTTTGTCTGACCGAATGACCCAGATGACCGGTTGTCCGGGTGTGTGGGGTGCGCCTGTCGGGTGAAAGTTCGCGGTGCCTAAACTGACGAACTGCGTGCCGTCCCACACCACGTCGTCATTGCGCAGGATGATTTGCACGCCCTTGGGGATATACTCCAGACTCCTAAATACATTGGGGCTGGCTGGGTCCGAGTTGGGATTGACCCACTGGGGTCTGCCATCAGAATCTTTAGCGGGGTCGGTGTAGCCGTTGGGGAGATACGTCCAATCGGAGATGGGCTTGTAGAGCCACTGGTCAATGAGGGCTTGCCGCCGCTTATGAAATCTGAGGAGGGGCGGGTCGCCCAGAAAAGCGTTGGCGAATTGCACGTCCTCGAAATTGTCAATGTAAATGCCACGCCCAAATCCCAGTTCACCGAGTGTGGGGCTGTTGCCCAAGCGGGTCGGGTCGGAGTGACGGGTGAGTTCCTCATAGCGACGGATGCGGAAGGAGTTCGCAACGCTTGCTGCCGCGCCAAAGGGGTTGGGACCGACATAGTTGCTGGTAAACAGCCCTTCCTGCGCGAACACTGGCGGTCTTTGCGGGCGCACCCAGCGGTTTGGCTGTGTGGTATCCCCTGTGAGGCGTCCCACCCCATCTGCACTGCGCAGGTCGTTCCCGCTCAACAGGACGCGGTTGGTCAGGACGTTAATGGCGGTATCGCTGGGATGCCCAATGGCAGCCCCGGTGCTATCAGGACGCGCGGGCAGAGGGTCTCCGTCCGTATTGCTTTCATCATCGTAAGAAATCGTGCCTGCTACATCCACACGGGCGGGTTGAGTCAGCGTGTCCACGAGGAGCAGATTGCCGAAGAACCGCAGGTGACTGTTCGAAAAGATGGGACCACGCACGATGCTGCCGCTCCACTCCGCCTCCTGGATGAGGGGCAACGCCCGCTCTATCGGCGGGGCAGCGGCGAGACTTTCATAAGGGGAGACCGCTGTGTTGCTGGGCACGAACGTCCACACCGGCGTCCCTTTCTCATGGCGCCGGGTTAAGGGAGTCGTCACACTATCAAATTGAATCTCCGACGGCTGGGGAGGAACGGCTGTCTCGTTATCTACAACATTGGTCACAACGATACGGTCTCGGACCGTTGGCGGCACTGCCGTATTGTGGTTGACCCCGACGAACACCTCCCAGCCGCTCTGCAGTTTCGTCGGCGGGATGGGGCGGACTTGCAGCGTGTTCACCAGCAGGCGGTTGTCCGCTGGGTCAACGGCGCGCACTAACCGTCCGATAGTGACCTTGCGTTCAAAGACGTTGTTGTTGATTCTGCCCACGACGATGGGTTCACCGGCTTCATGGAAGTAGGTCGTCCCTCCGACCAATTCGATGGTGTGATTCGTTACGTCCACGCTCTCCACCTGCACCATCTCCCGAATCCCCACGGTGTTTTTGAAGAGATTACTCGCCAACAGCACCGCCCCGGTCGGATTGGGGTCTCTGCCGATGAGAATGAAGTCGCCGTCCTGCCCCGGCGTGGCGGGGTTGTCGCCGCTGAACACCTCGGGGTTGGAGATGGTCAGCCTGGTCGCCCCCGCGTTGGCAGGGTGTTGCAACACCGCATCCGCATCGTAGTCAATCGCCGGCGGCTTGCCCAACGCGGTGACGTTATGTTTAAAACCGTCGGAGGCGGCGTTATACTGCGTGACGTGGATAGCGTAGTCCGTCAAACCCACAGGTTTGTAAGCCTTCAGCACCTTGAAGACGCTGGGATTGTTCAGTGTGCGCCCGACGGAGGTGATTTCGATGTAGCGCGTCATGGGATTCGCGGGATCAAAGGCCGCCGAGCGCACGCGCAAGAGGAAGTAGCCTTTGTCAGTGTTGACCGTCGCCGACTTGAAGAATCTATCCTCCAAGTTGGGATAGTTCTGCGTCCAACCGTGCAGCGTTTCAACATCGTCGGGATCCCACGGCTCGACGAGCGGCGTGTTGACGGGCAGAGAGACATCGGGGCGCCAATCCGCTCCCAAGGGATGGTTCACCAATTGGTCGTTCGCGTATTGAATCCCTTCCATCGCGGCTTTTTCCGCCGTGGCTCTATCTTCCAGCGACTCCGACTGCGCGATGTTTGCACTAATGATAGCAATGAACCCTGCGCCCACCAGCGCAATCAGCAACATCAGCACGACGGCTAAGAGCAGCACCTGTCCGCGCTGAGGGTGTTTATCATGAAAATAGGGGGAACGCAACATTCATCTCACCTCTATGCAAAGTAGCCCGCGCCGCTGTCGCGGATTTCCGTCGCGGCGCGACGGGCTACGTTTTAAAAGTTTTGGTGCGCGTTCAGCACCTGCACGTCCGTGCGCAGTTGCACCTTTTGCAGTTGCGACCTGCTGCGGTCGTAACGTCCCAGCACTAAAGTTATCGTCACTCGCGTCTGCCCACCTTCGCGGGAGACCACGAAGTTGGTGTCAGTCACTAACTCGCTGCCGTTGAGGCAATCGGGATTCGTCGTCGGGTCGGAGCCATCAGCACAGCGTCCGCCGACATCCACATCCGTCAAAGGCGTCAAGGCATTGTGGGTGTAGAACAACTGTCCCTGCGGGGTCAGCACCATCGGCGCCCCCGGCGATGCCGCCGTGGGGTCACAGGGGGAACCGGTGTTCGTTATGCCGTAGGGGACTTCAAAGTTTTGGTTAGCGATGCGCCAGCAGCCGTTTGCCAGGATCCCACCGGGTCCGGGGCGGGGGACGTATTGCGCTCGGTAGAGTTGCAAAGGGTTGTCTAACGGGTCATAGCAAGGCGGCACTTGGGCGTTGGAGGGAGAGCATCCCTGTCCTGCTGCGTCCAAGGGCTGACGCTTGCGCACGTAGTAAGTGACAACCACAGGCAGTTCCACACCGCCGACGGTGAGCGTTTCTGGTGTCAGTGGCAGGAGGCTGACAGTGCCTCGCGTCAACCCGCGCGGTAAGATAAAGTCCAGGCGGCTGTTCAGGCTCACGCGGGGCGCGGTCAAAGGGTTCGCCGCCCTGCCGTCAAGATAGGGTGAAGGACCAACCACGTCTGTGCCTGCCGCGTAAACAAACGTCGGGTTCGGTTTGGGTAAGTTCTGAAAGAGCAACAACCTATCATTCGGAGCCGCCACCCCTAACGTGCGGAAGATATACGGCGGGTTTGGCGGCGGCAGGTGCGAGGGTTCGCTGATGTCCCATATCACCGCCGCCGTCGGTGGCACGGGCGGTGAGAGCATGACCGTGTCGCCGGGCAGGAAGCCTACGGTGCTGGTGACTTGCAGGGTCGGATAGGCTGTATTGTTGATAATGGCGGCGCCTTCATCAACGACGGTGGTGCGAGGCGCGTCGTTGTTGAAGACACGGATCGCCTGAGATAACTCGCGGGTCATCTGCGCTAAGATGTAATCCGCGTTCCTCTGCAACTCGTGCTGTGCCTGCCCTTCGCTCATGCTGCTGAGGGCAGACCGCATCGGGATAAACAGAAGCGTGAACAGAATCACCGCGATCCCGATGGACACGAGGAGTTCTATCAACGTGAAGCCACTTTTTTGGGATTTCATTGTTATCACCGATTGGTCTCTTCACGCCGTCACGGGTTGTGCGACGGCGTCGCGGGCTACTTTTCGGATAGGCTCTAATTACACTCCCGCTCGGGCAGACGCGCCGCCCCGACCCGCGTGCCTCTGGTCGGGCATTCCTGCTCTTTGGGCAGGAATTCAACGGAGCCGTCCATGAAGAGCACGTTGTCGTGGTCATTGGGCTTGGCGCGGCTGCGATGAAAGATGCACCAGGTCATCACGGTGTTATCCTGCGGGTGCCATCTGGCGTCCGGCAAGCCGTCGTTGTCGCGGTCAACCGCCAATTGGCGGGGATACTCCGGGTTCGCCGGAGGGAGATTGCGCGTCCAGACGTAAGTGAAATACAGGTAAGGATTCCCCGACAATGAAACGCAATTGCCGCCGGTCGCTGAGGCAGTGAAGTCATCACACACCTGATAGGAAATCCAGTCCACGTTGAAGCGGATCTGGAAAGGGTCATTGGGATTGCTGCGGTCATGGGGGCAGTGCGGCGCGCCCGGCTGCCGCTGCCCAATCACCACCTCTTCATCTTCAGGACAGTGGAGTGACCTCATCCCTTTCAGATAGGGTGCCGTCGGGTCGTTGCGCGTCAAGCCGTAGGAGTGCAACGCCAGCAGTCCCAAGTTGTTCCAACGGGTCGACGTGCGCGCGTTGCCCTGCCAGCCGGGGCTGCCAGCGCAGGGGTGGGGAATGGTAGACACCGTCGGGTCAAATGGCGGGGGCAAACCATCCGAGTCCAACATATATTGCGACAGCGCCTGATGCAGATTGTGCAGGTTGACCTGACAAGAGGTGCGCCGATTCCCCGTGACGCCGGATGTGAGCGTAGTCGCCCCAATCGTCAACAAGAACGCTGTAATTCCAATCACGACGAGAAGTTCAATTAACGTCAGTCCCGAAGTTTGTCGGATGGGTTTCATCACTCTTCCCCCTCATGCCCACTCAGTTCTGCTGGGGCGGCACAATGTAGCCCTCCGTGATGACCTGCCGATACCGCGTGCCGCCGTTCCAGGAGGTGTGCGCTTTCACTGAGACGCCGCGCACTTGCAAAATGCTCACCGGCGGACGGCGCAGCACGAAGCCAAACTTATTCCCCAAGTCGCTAATCGTGTGACGCTCCCCGGACTCTCGGCGCAGCTGACCCGTGGCAGTGTCGAGCCACAGGTAATCCACCAGAACAACCTTGCCCACCTCGGAGGGATAGAAATTGAGACCGACGCCGCGCTCCATTTGATACTCCCGATAAGGCTGCGGGATGGGCGGGTTCTGTCTCAACCCCAGCGGCGGTGGTGGACATGGTTGATTGAGCGGCGTCGTTGGGTCGTTGGGACAATGCGGCAGGTAAGTTTTGGCTGCCACCTCCGTCCAGTGCGACCAATCGTTCAAACTCTCCAGCACCGCGCGCATGATGGGCTGCGGGCGGGCATCAGGTGGAGGGCAGTTGCCAGAGAGAAGGTCCGAAAAGAGCAGGATGCTATTGGAGGCGTCCGACGGGTCTAACAGCACCCGCATCGTGCGGAACGGCGCCGCGATAGTCGTATCATTGCATCCCGTTCCAGAGCGCAAGTCCACATCGGAAAACCCCGGCGCGCAGTTGCCGCTGGTGTCTGTGCCTAATGGTATCGTCAAGCGGTCGCCCTCGCGGCGCAAGAAGTAAACCCGCACGGTGGGGTCATCCGTCAGGTTGCGGAAGAGGCTTTCTGCCCGCCCGAAACCGCACCGCCCGGCGGTGTCTTGAGTGTAAGGTTGCACCTGAAACTCCTCGACGGCGGCACGCCACGCGGGCTGGTAGGGC
>JANWYM010000115.1 GCA_025055355.1 Abditibacteriales bacterium | reverse complement strand
GGGGAGCGCGAACGCTTCCCGTTACACCTGTTGACTTTCAGCGTCGCGTTGGTGGCGGTGCAGTTCACCCACCTGCTCATTGCTCACGAAGACCACATCACCCGCGCCTTCAAAATCCGCGTTGTGGAGGTCGTGTTCACAGCCATCGTCCTCGTGATGCTGGGACAGGCGGCAGGGCTCTGGTTCAAGCATCGGCAAGCCCGCCCGGTGAAAAAGGGATAGGTGATGCACCATGCGTCCACGATGGCTATGTGCTTGCGCGTTATCTCTGGCATGGCTTGGCGTGATGTTCTGCTTTTTGCTGGCGCAGGAGGAGGCGACGGGGCGGCTGCGCGTGCGGGTGGTGGCGAAGGAGGACGGGCGTCCGCTCAAGGGTGCGCGCGTCCGATGGACACGGCAATATGACGAATCGCAGAGCAACTGGCGGATTGCCTTGCCCACCGTCGCCGAACCCTGGATGGCAATGGAATCTGAGAGGAAGACGTATCGCTCGTTTACGGTCACGCGCGATGACGGTTGGACCGTTATCCCGCGCGTTCCCGCAGGCAAGTATACCATCACGCACGCCGAAACTGACACACACGCCTCATCGGGAGCAAGGCAAGATTGGAAGTGGTTCTCGATTGAGGACGGGAAGGAAACCGTTCTCGTTCTGCGCCTGCCGATGCGCGCACCTTACGTGTGGCTAGCGCTGCCGCAGCGCACCTTCCGCCCGCAGGAGAAGGTGGAAATTCGCTGCGAGACGCTGACGCGGGCCAGGGAAGTCAAGTTTCGCGCCTACGCGGTGGACGCTCGCCGGTGGCTCACCGGCGGCAACCTTGTCAAGGACGGCGAGACGACGCGGGCGATACACATTGAAAGTTTTCAATTCTATTACGATGACAGCAACGTGGCTGACGCCCGACGGGTGAAACAGATGGATGCCGCCTTGCAACGGTGCGGACGGGTGGTGCAGGAGTGGACAAAGCCGCTGTCATCGCTCCGCTCGTTGTTCACCGTCACCCCCCGTTTTGGCCGCCCCGGTCTTTACGTGGTGCGTGCAGAGGTGGGAGCAAAGGTGGCGTATCAATACGCCCTCGTCACCGACCTCGGCATCATCGTCAAACACGCCCCCCGCGCGCTGATGGTTTACGCGATGTCGCTGACGAACAGCCGTCCCCTCCAGGGCGTGAAGGTGGACGTCATCGAGCGCAACATGCCCAAATCCACCGGCACAACCGACGCGACGGGCATTGCGCACATCGTGGGCAAGTTTGACGGCAGTTGCTTGGTGTTGGCTCAACACAACGATTCGCTGGCATGGCTCACCTCTTACACCTATGCCCGCGATTGGGAGGAAGGCTACACCGCCTACCTTTACACCGACCGCCCGATTTACCGCCCCAACCAGACCGTCTATTTCAAAGGCATCGTGCGGCACTATAACACGCCGGGCAGCGCGTTGACTTACAACGTGCCGGCGGGCAAGCGCGTGCGCGTGGTGGTGCGCGATGTCAACGGCGATGTCGTCCACAAAGACGCCTTGACCCTCAACGCCTTCGGCTCGTTCTACGGCTCGTTCCGCCTGCCCGACACCGCGCCGCTGGGCAACTACGACCTTGTTGCCAGAGTGGACAACGAAGAGATTGGCTTCGCCTCCTTCGCCGTCGCCGAATACCGTAAGCCGGAGTTCACGGTGACGGTCAAGACCGACCGCAAGCGATACGTTCTCGGCGACACCGTCCGCGTGTCGGGCAACGCCCGCTACTACTTCGGCTCACCAGTCGCCAAAGCCAAGGTGCGCTACACGGTTATGCGTTCGCACTACTGGCGATACTACGATGAGGAGGAGAGCGAATACGCGGATTACTACGATGACTTGAACGAGGAGGAGAGCTACTACTACGGCGAGGAGGTAGGCTCCGGTGAAACCCAAACGGACGAACGCGGCGAGTTCTCTTTCTCCGTTGCGACGAAGAGGGAAGAAGAGCGCGAGGAGGAAGGCTATGAGTATGAAGGGGAATATGACGAGGGCGGTAACTACCAATATCACATTCAGGTCGAGGTGACGGATTCCGCCGAGCGGTCGGTGAACGGCAGCGCAAGCGTGCTGGTGACACGCGGCGACTTTGACCTGTGGGCATCCCCGGACTTCTACGTTTACCAACCGAAGGACACGGTGACGGTGACGTTCGGCGCGGAGGACTTCGACGGCAAGCCGCAGAAAAACGTGGAGGTCACCATCGAGGTCTTTGAGCCCGGCGCGAAGAAGTGGCCCAAGATCACGGGGAGAAAAATCCGTGACGCGCCGCGCATCGTCAAACCGCCCGCTGTCCACCGTTTGCGGACGGATGAACAGGGCAGAGCGAGATTGAGTTTCGTTGTGCTACGTCGGGGGCCGTGGGAAGTCGTGGCGACCGCCTACGACCGACAACGCAACAAAATCACCGCCAAGCAATATCTGTGGGTTGCCAGCGAATCGTTCCGCGACCCGGCGTATCAGTATCCCGACCTCGCTCTCATCGCCGACAAGAAAATTTACAGCGAGGACGACACCGCGCGCATCCTGGTCAACACCTCCGCGAAGAACGTGACGGCTATCGTCAGTCTGGAGGGCGCGCGGGTTTACCGATACTGGCTGATCCCGCTCAAAGGCGGCTCGCAAGTCATCACCGTTCCGCTCAAGCGCGCTTACGTGCCGAACGTTTACCTGAGCGTGTGCTTTGCCAACGGCAAGCGCTTCGTCAGCCAACACGAACTCATCAAGGTTTCGCCGAGGAGACGCACGCTGAGCATTGACATTCAACCCGACAGAAAGCGATACGCTCCCCGCGACACGGCGACTTACACCGTCGCCGTGCGCGACAGCGCGGGCAAGCCCGTGCAGGCAGAGATTTCGTTGGGGTTGGTGGACGAGGCGATTTACGGCTTGAAGGAGGACAAAAAGACGGACATCGTGAAAGCCTTCTACCGCCCCCGCTACAACGCCGTCACCACACGCTTCTCGTTCCCCGAAATCTATCTCGGCGGCGGGAAGGAGGACGGGATTGATGTCGAGAAGGCGGCGCGGCGCGACTTCCGCGACACCTGGCATTTCGCGCCTGCGGTCGTGACCGACGCGAACGGCGTGGCGCGATTGACCCTGAAAGTCCCCGACAACCTGACGACCTGGCGGGCGACGGTCAAGGCGCACACGCTGGACACCTCCGTAGGGAGCGCGATGCACAAGGTGCAGGTCAAAAAGGATTTGATGGTGCGCCTCATCGCGCCGCGATTCTTTACGCAGAAGGACGAGTCCGCCGTTTCCGCCGTCGTGCACAACGAGACGGAGCAGCCGCTCACCGTCCGCGTCCACCTCAACGCGCAGGGCGTCGTGGTGATGGGCGACCAACGCCAAACGGTTGCCGTCGGTGCGGGCAAAGACGAAAAAGTAAACTTCCGTATCGCTGCGCCGAAGGCGGGCGAAGCGAAGTTACTGGTGTCCGCCATCGCCATCAATAAGGCGCCAACGTTAAGCGACGCGATGGAACTGACGCTCCCCGTCCAGCCGCACGGCATCGAGCAGGTCTTAGCGCAGGCGGGGATGTCGGAGACGACGGTGGACGGCGCGTTCACCGTGCCGCCCAACGCGATTCCCGAAGCGACGCGGCTGCAAGTGCGCCTGTCGCCGTCGGTGGCGGGGCAGATGTTCGGCGCGCTGGAATATCTCACGACGTATCCCTACGGCTGCGTGGAACAGATGACGAGCCGGTTTGTTCCCAACGTCCTCGTCAAGCACGTTCTCGATCAACTGGGCGGGCAACTGCCGGTGGAGAAACCGCGAGACCCGAAGAAGCAGCCGTTCCGTGACCTACCCAAGAACGTCCGCGACGGTTTGCAGCGACTGTATCAGTTCCAGCGACCGGACGGCGGCTGGGGCTGGTGGGCAGGCGATGAAACGGACGACCCGTATGTGACGGCATACGTTATGTATGCCCTCGCGCTGACGCAGCAGGCAGGGTATTCTGTCGCCCCCGACGTGGCGACGCGCGGCATGGGAGCGTTACGGCAACAGTTCGGCAAGGTGCGGATATGGAACGATGCCCCGCTCGCCAAAGAGGTCAAGCGCGACCGCGTGCGGGAGGCGGAGTCGAAGTCGTTTGTGCTGTTCGCTTACGCGGAGGCGTTGAAGTCGTTCAATCAAAACGTCGTGGGCCAAGAGAGCGCGACGCGCGACATCGCCGTGAGGTGGTTCAGCGAACTCCATCCGTTGCGGCAGAAAGTGGGCGCGTATGCCCTCGCGCTGCTCACGTTGTCGGCGCACTCGTTGGGATTGAACGAGCAGGCGACGACGCTCGCGGAGCTGTTGGAGCGGAAAGCGATTTGGGACGGCGATATGTGCCACTGGTCGTCCACCGCGCCGCGTTACACCTGGATGGACAACGACATCGAGGCGACCGCCTACGCCCTCAAGGCGTTGCTCACGGTTAAGCCAGAGAGTCGAGCCATCGTGCCGGCTGTGCTGTGGCTGGCGAAGAGTCGGCGCGACCATTACTGGTATTCAACCAAAACCACCGCCGTTGTGCTGTTCGCGCTGGCAGATTACATAGCAAAGTCGCGGGAACTCTCGCCTGACGCAACCATCGTCGTTTACGTCAACGGCAAACGGGAAAAGACGCTGCGCTTCACGGCAAAGGACGTCATGAAACCGGAAGTTGTTCTGACCTTTCCCCGCGTCGGCGGGCGATGCACGGTGCGACTGGAAAAGACGGGGAGCGGCCGGATGTACTACGGGCTTACGTTGCGCACGTATGTTGAGGAAGACCCCATCGCGCCGCAGCAACATGGCTTCCGCGTGGAGCGCATCTACTCCATCAAAGACGGCAAGCGGTGGATCCCTTACAACGGCCAAGCGTTAAATGTCAACGACGACGTGCGCGTCGAACTCAAAATCAGCGGACCGCCCCGTTGCGATTACGTGATGATCGAGGACATGCTGCCGTCGGGCTGCGAGGTCAAGGGAGATGGGCGAGAGAGCGACGACGGCTACGATGACGGCTCCTACCTCCGCCGCGAGGTGCGCGACAACCGTGTGGTGTTCTTCCTGACGCACTTTGAGGGATACGATGCCAAGTATCCGCTCCGCCTGACCTACATCTTCCGCCCCGAACTCAGCGGCACGCACATCGCGCTGCCGACGACGGCGATGCTGATGTATCAGCCGGAGGTGCGGGGACATACACGAGAGGCACGGTTGGAGGTGAGGTAAGCATCACGGTCTGCGCACAAAGCCAACGCGTGTGAGGTTGAGGATTTGGCTGGTGAGTAATGCTATGCCCAAACGAACGGCGGAATCGTATCCTGCGCGACGCCGCGCCAGTGTGATGGATTCGTCAAAGATGTAGTCAGTTGTGTAAAGCGGAACCTTCGTCTGTTGCAACTCCATCCAGTAAGTCACTGCGACCTCATGGTTGGAATCACTGGCATCGAAGAGAGCAACCCATGCCGAAGTATCCACAAACTCGCCGTCCATGCGCTATCTCTCCTCGTCGTAAATGTATTTATCGTGCTGAGTGGAACCGTCGGTTGTGCCCGTTTGCGCGATACCGACGATGGACCACAGAGGGTCATTGGCATATTCCTCATCAGACAGGGCAGCAGGTTGGATACGATTGCGCCGCAACAACCGTCGCAGAAACTCGCTGACCGAGATACCCTGCCGACTGGCTTCGTTCAGTAACAACGCGGCGTCCTTTTCAGGAAGTTCGATTTGCAAAGTCACGCTCATGGCGCCCACCTCCTCTCGGTCGTCATGGAGGCGTTACGCCGTTGCGCATGGAGTCCCCAACTTGTTGGAGGTGGGGGACACCCAGACCGCAACAAGTGGTGAACTCCGCACCCAACGGCGTAACTTTCGGTCATTATCATAAGCAAACTATCAGGGAGCGTCAAGCCATGAAACTTCAACTCCTGAACGGTCTCGTCGTGGCTCTTGTGATGGGCTGTTTAGTCACACTCCTCTCGCTGACGCCCGCCTCGCCGCCGCTGGAATATGGCGTTGCCGCGTTCAGCACGTCGCTTGCGGGGCGCACGAAGCGGCAGCGGCATAACATTGAACTGGCGACAAAGGCGTTGAACGGGCAGGTCATCGCGCCGCAAGAGGTGTTTTCATTTCACCGCGTCATCGGCAGCACCTCGCCCGACCGGGGATACGTAAAGGCGGCGGCGTATCTGGACGGCGAGTTAGTGCCAGAGTTCGGCGGCGGGGTGTGTCAGGTGTCTTCGACGCTTTACAACTGCGCGCTGCTGGCGAACTGTAAAATCATCGAGCGCACGCGGCACGTCTGGCGGGTGCGCTCCGTCCCGCCGGGGCTGGACGCCGCCGTCGCCTCGGGCGTGCACGACCTGAAGTTCCAGAACACCCTGCCCGCGTCCATTCGCGTGCGCGCCGAGATCGTCGGCGACCGGCTCATCATCCGTTTTCTCTCCGCACACCGCCTCCCCTACCGCGTCAAAATCACCCGCCAGGTGCCAGCGGTGTTTCCGCCAGCCGAAGTCGTGGAGGTTGATCCCTCACTCCCCGACGGCGTGCGCACAACAGTCAACCCCGGACAGTGGGGCTGCCGCGTGCGCGTCTATCGCAGCCTCTATCGCAACGGCAAGGAGATACACCGCGAACTCGT
Source organism: Abditibacteriales bacterium (assembly GCA_025055355.1). Lineage (GTDB taxonomy): Bacteria > Armatimonadota > Abditibacteriia > Abditibacteriales > JANWYM01 > JANWYM01. Next base: position 3,239 of record JANWYM010000115.1, on the reverse strand, counting down.
CTCGCAGGATTACTACGCCCCGATGAACAAAGTGGTGCGCGTCGGCGGGATGGAGCACAAAAAAGGTGCATCGGGAGCAAGAAGAAGCGGATCGGTTTGAGGTAGGGGCGGGATAAAAGATGCGAGCCTGTTGGAACGTTGAGAGAGCCATCGAGGGTAACTTCGTTGAAACATCTCTCAGTTGGCGTGTTGACATGAGCCATACGCCAACGGGGGGAAATCACATGGCAACAGAAATCCGCCGCTACTTTTGTCGCTTCGTCGGGCGTGAGGTGGAGGCAGTGACGGCGTCCCCGTCGTGGACGGTGGGAGGCGAGGAGATTATCGCCTGTCTGGGGCTGGACACGGAATGTTACGACTACGATTGTCGCTTCTGTCACGACACCCTTGGTGACGGCTTGACGGAGATGCATGTTGCACTCACCCCACTGGTTGAAGAAGTTAAGGATTATCTCTACCGCAGCCCGCACCTCGACCTCGACCGCCTGTCGGTCATTGACGTTCGCATCGGTCTGTTCCTCACGGGGGTTCGACTCAACACGGGACATGGGGGCGTTGCATTCACGCCGCGCGCCGAGGTTCCGCCCGCTGTGTGTTGTCCGACCTCAGCGGCGCGGCAGCCGCAGGCGGGACGGCTGCTGGAGCGTTCTATCTACGAGTTCATGGGGCTATCCAGCCATGCCAATCCGCTGCTGCGCGCGGTAGGGATTGCCACGCTCAACGCGCTAGCGCAACTGACGATGGAACGCGAGGGAGAAAGCGGACGCCGCGTGGTGCGGCATCAGGACGCCTTTGAATTACTGAACATTCAGCCCTCCGATAAAGTCGGAATGGTCGACGCGTTTGCCCCCTACCTCAAACGGTTGAAGGGCACCGTGCGTGCTCTTCATCTGTTTAAGCGTGACCACAGCGTTCTCAAGGAAGAGGAGCAGCCGTTCCTGCGTCGTCTGGAGGAGTCGCCGGTGCTGCTGCCGCATTGCGATGTCGTCATCATCTCCGGCGCGACGCTGGTGACGGCGACGTTGGACTATCTGCTGAGCCTCGCCACGAACGCGCGCGAGGTGGCGGTCGTGGGCCCGACCGCGAGCCTTATACCCGAACCGTTCTTTGCTCGCGGCGTGACCGTGTTAGGGGGGATGCACATTACAGATGCTGACCGCATGTTGCGCGTGGTCAGTGAAGGAGGTTCAGGAAATTTCTTGTTCCAAGAGTGCGCCGAGCGGGTAAACTTCATCCGAGGTTCCCGCTCGTCGCTTGTGAAGACTTCTTTAGGGAAAGGAGATTGATATATGAGACGTGTGAGAAGTGCTGGTTTTACTTTGATTGAGTTGTTGGTTGTGATTGCGATTATCGCGATTTTGGCAGCGATCTTGATGCCGGTGTTCGCGCAAGCGCGGGAGAAGGCGCGGCAGTCGAGTTGCATGGCGAACATGAAGCAGATTTTGACAGCGGCGCAGATGTATACGCAAGACTACGATGAGACGCTGCATCGCATCCGCAACTTCAATTTTACGGCGCAGGGTGTGAAATGGGCGATGGGGGCGCAGGACATGTTAGCCCCTTATCTGAAGAACGACCAGGTGTGGAAGTGCCCCAGTGACGCCATTCCCCGCAACGATTGCGATGCTTCCTACGGTCAGCCCATCAGTTACTCCTTTACCCATTATCAACCGGGTTACGATGATGGCACCGTCGGGGGATGGACGGCGACCTTCGGCTTGCATGCCTACTACACCACCGTCGGCTCGAGGCCGCTGTCAAGCATCGGCGCACCAGCGGATACGATTTCCATGTTCGAGTTATGGACGACGGCGAGTTACACCGAGGGCTTTGCTTACTGGCGTTGGGATGTGCGCAACGTCGCCGACCCGAGTTGGCCCACCGCCCCGAACTATTTCACCTTCACGTGGTGTTCCAGTCAACCGAACGCCGCGCAGATGACCATTGGGGCGCACGCAGGGCTGACCAACTTCGGGTTTGTCGACGGACACGTGAAGGCGATGCGGCGGACGACCGTCATGCCCTGGCCGTGGACGCCTGCCGCGATTGCCGCCCGTCAAGCCGCTGGTCAATCCAACCGCAACTTGCTCCACTGGGACGCCCAGTATAAGTGAGGAGGAAGTGAACGATGAAGACTCAGATCCGCAATGCCATCGTTGTGGTCGTGGTCGTGCTGGCTGTGATAGCGGCGGTCTGGTCAGGCATGCGCTCTTTTGGAGGTCAACAAGGCAAAGCCGTCGGCAGTTTGGGCGACCTGAGCCGCGACCGCGAAGCCGGCGCTGCCTCACAGGGGATGACGACGGGCAAGTAGTGCAGACCCCACCTATGAGTCGCCATTGGTAATGTGCTTCTCCGGTGGCGACGGGTCACGAAGGTCATCGCCAGATGTCGCCCGTGCTGCGACTGTATCGCTCTCCTGTAGCATGCTGCACGGGTGATTTGGACCGCAACCCTGCCATCATAGAACCACCGATATCGCACAGACGGGTGCGGTTAGGTGAACCCTTCGCCCGCGACCCCTTTGGGGAGACCCTTCGGCAGGCTCAGAGTAGGATCGGCGGTCAAGTATTGCGGCGCCTCGACGAATCGGGCTTCCGGCATACCCAGACCTGACAAGAGTGACGCGGTTGCCGCCGGTGTAAGCCACTGCGTCACTTTTGATTGAACAGTTACCCGATTCTGTGGGATTGCTCAACAGCCTGTCAGCCGTCTCAACAGTTTTGCTGTCTTTTAATGCCGCTCAACGCGGCAAAGGCGTTGTAAGCATGGAGGGTGAAAAAGAGCATTCATGGCTCTATCTCTTCTGGGTATCCCTCCTGTGCGGAAAGCGCGTCCCACGACAACATGGGACGCGCTTTCTGTAATTGGCAACCTCTTCCCGTTCTATCTGGTATCGGGCGTTACGAACAGAGCTGCGCGGGCTGCGAGGAATGTGTGGAGGCGTGTCCGTTCGATTGTCTGGAGATGGTCGTCCGCGAGGAGGTGAGAACGATGTTGACGCGGGAGCAGCAAGCCGATCTGATGCGGCTGCACTTGAAACTGGTTCCCTCCCAACTCAACGACCTCGTTGCCGAACTGACTGATGCCGCGCTGCTGGCGGCGGGAATCACGGCGCCCTCTCCTGCGATGTGCGAAGAGGCTCGAAGCGCGGTACGGGAGGTGCTGAAAAAATACGTCACGGCGTATGACATCTGTGGGCTGCCGACGTATTGCCACGAAGCCGTTGAAGTTGACCCGTG
>JANWYM010000114.1 GCA_025055355.1 Abditibacteriales bacterium | reverse complement strand
CGGGACAATCCACAGCAGAAGGAAGGCAACGATGCAGACAGATAAGGCTCTTCCTCCCGTCCAACCGCCATCCACCAGGCGCCACCCCCTGAACCCCTGAACCGATTGCCTCATCTTTCATCCGCCTTTTGCGTGCCGCCCTTTATCGCGATGCCGAGGTCTTGCGCTTCCTGTCCCAGTTGCCGCGACAGTTGCACGACTTTCCGCTGGGCGCGAGCGTCGTTGGGTTGCAGCTCCAGCACGCGGACATACGCCTGCAGCGCATCCAGCGACGCGCCGGCGCGCTCGTAGAATTGCGCCAACCGTCGCTGCGCGTCCACGTCATGGGGGGCGCGGGTGGCACGGGCGCGCACGGTTTCCCATGCCTGATAGAATGCGCGGTAACGGCGGAACATCTTCAACGTCCGCTCCCCTTCTGCACGTTGGCCGACGGCGATGAGCAGTTCGCCCAGCGGTTGATAATACTTACCGTTGCCCGGATCAAGGTCGATCGCGTGCCGAATCGCCCAAATCGCCTCTTGCTCGCGGCGGGCGTAGCGGTAGGCAATACCCAACTCGAAATAGCCCTCTGGATAATCGCGGGCGATCTGCACCGCCTTCTCCAGGTGCGCGATGGCTTCTTGGAGTTTAGCGGGGTCGCTGCGGCGCTGCAGCAGGGTGCGCGCCAGACGGATGCGATACATCTCCGCGTTGGGTTGCAGTTCGACGCACTTGCGATAGAGGGCTTCCGCCTCGTCGAGTTTACCGGCGGAGTCAGCAAGGGCACCGAGGTGTTGATACCCCACGTCGGCGTTTTGCGGGTCGCGCTTGATGAACTCCCGCCACATCGCTTGCTCGTTTTTCAAGTCCTTCAACTGGCTGTAAGTTTTCGCCATCTCCGCGTAAACTTTCGGCGGGGGATCGGGGAGGGTGAGGGCTTTCTTCAGCAGAGCCAGCGCGGCCTGGGGCTGACGCATGGCGGCGCGGATGCGGGCAACGTGCATGTAGCCGCTCTGACAACAGGAGTGCATCTTCGTCAACTCGCCGTAGGCTTTCAATGCTTCTGCGAAGCGCCCCAGCGTCTCATAATACAGTCCTTGCGCAAAGAACCCCTCCTCCCGCCGCCCGGCTCTGAGGAGGTTGCGCGCCGCGCGCTGCAAGGATAAGAGGGGTTTGGTGCGGACGCCGTAAGCAGCCATGAACGCATCACCCGCCCGCCCCCACGCGCGCTGGCGCTCGTAGATTTGACCGAGGGCAAAAGACGCCTGCCCCCGCAGCGGGGAGTCGGACTTTGCGACGGATTCCAGCAGCCGCTGCACCTCGGGTTCAATCTCCCGCTGGCGTTCTCGCGGCGTTGCTTGCAACAGCGCCTGCGCCCGCATAAACTGAAGGTCGACGTTGTCAGGATGGGCGCGCAGAGCGACTTGAAAGTGTGACGCGGCTTCCGCTGCTCTGCCCAGGTTCATTAACGCTTGCCCGGCGGCGACGTGCGCCGCCGTCCGATTCCCAGCATCGCGCAGGACTTGCTGGGCAAGGCGCAAGCACGCGTGCCAGTCCAATAACGCGCCGTAGGCGAACGCAACCCGCTCCATCGCCGCAAACTTCCCGCCCACGTCTTTTAGAAGAGGATACCCCTGCGCATCGCGGGGGATGTCGTCGAGGACGCGCCGCGCCGCTTGGAGTCGGTTGAGCATCGCATATTCGCTCGCCATCTGCAGCCGCAGGTTGAGGTCGTTGGGTTCCAACTCAATCAGCCGTTCCAGTTGTTTTAAGGCGTCCTCATGGCGGTCCAGGTTGCTGTAACAGGTGACCAGCGCGCGTCTCACCAACGACTCTGGCGCCTTCCGCTGCAGCGCAGCTTCAAACGCTTCGATAGCGGACAGGAAATGGCCGTCCTGCAAGTACACCTGCCCCAACCGCCAGTGCCATTCTGCCTCATGTGGAAACTCCGCCACCATCGCTTGCAGTTCACGTATGGCAGCAGCCGAGACAAAAACAGGCGAGAGGGGCGGCTTCGGCGGACGCAGAAAGCTCTGTACCGCAATTACGACCACATTCACGCCCAGAGCCGCTGCGATGCTCAGCAGGGCGATTTTCACCCAACGGCGACGAGACCTCGTGGCTCCCTTTGAGGGAGAGGCTTTTGCAGTCATCGGCATGACAGCACAGGTCAGGATGACGTGACAAAACAGGACAGGGAACGCCGGAGTTTGCCATCCCTTGTCCCCTGTCCCTTATCCTGCGTAGGGGCCGTGTATCTCTGCCAGCTCTTCTTTAATAATCTGGGTTGAACGCCTGTCGTTCGCTGGTCCAGTAGGTGTTCCAGTTCTCGCCGGGGCGAATCCAGACGGAGGAAATCTTGATGGACTTCGCGTGCCCGTCCAGATAAATGACGTTGCACATGTTGTTGTGGCGAGACGTCGGCACCACTGTGTCGCACCAATCCGCCGCTCCGAACTCCATCTGCCCCGGTGAGCGGAAGTAAATCCCCCGCGATGCGATGGGACGAGGGCTGTCGCCATCGGGGTTCGCTTTGTAGGCGTTGTAGATGGCTCCGCTTCCCCCCCAGCCATACGCCGCCGAATCGGCAAAGATGATGATGCCCGCCGGACGCCGCACGCGAGGCAAGGGAATGACATGACCATCCCATCCCAACTGGTCGTGGTTGTGGGCGATGCCGTTCTCCCACCCTTGCGTTCCCTGGTCCGTTTCCCGGCTGGGGCAGAAGACAACTTGGATGTTCTTGATGTAAGGTTGAATGATGAAGGGCCAGGTGCGCAACAATCCGTTGGCATCAAAAGCCGGACCTTGATAGTTATGCCATGACGAGATGATTTTCTCATCGTAGTCCTGCGAATACATCATGGCGCCCGTTCCGATCTGCTTGAGGTTGCTCAGGCACGACGACTTTCGCGCCGACTCGCGCGCCCGTGCGAATACTGGCATCAAGATGGCAGCCAGGATCGCAATGATGGCAATGACGACCAGCAATTCAATGAGGGTAAAACCTGTCCTTCTGCTCAATATTCTTCTCACTTGATTTCACCTCGCTTTAGAACTTAAAATTGGAGACAACCTCTCACAATAACGATGACCTAAACTTTTGCGTTTCGCGCTTCTCTCCTTCTCCGCCCGCAATGACAGGCATTTTCGGAGAAAACGGCAAAATGCAAAAGTTTAGGATGACCATACCGGCTGACCGTTGAACACTCTCACCTCCTTATTGCGCCCACCTCTAATGGTGATGTAGTTTTCCTGCATGAGTGTAACAGCCATTATAACAGAAAATGTCTTGAGTTGCAACTTCGCGTTAAAAATTTTTTAACGGCGCGTCCCCCATGATGCTACGCTTCTTCATAGCCCCAGCGGTGACCGTCCAATCGTCTGCGGCACGCCGATGCGGGGATAGAGTTTGCGGGCAGCGGCGGCGGCGTGGTCTAAGGGGTCGTGTCCGTATTTCTGGCGATACATCTCGTGGATGCGCTGCTCATGTTCGGTGATGCCTGTCAACGGTAACTCTATCGGCACGCCGTTCTGGCGCGCCGACTCACGCAGGGCAATCAGAATCTCTTGGTCGTGTCGGGCGTTGAGCGCGCCATAGTCGGGTTCAATGTTTTCCGTCACCGCGCGGTAGATGCTCATCAGTTGGTCCGCCCGCGCCACGTCATCAATGTCCATCGTGTGATACTGCTTGAACGGATTCTCCCAAACGATGGGCGGGTCGGTGTTGACTTTTATGCGGGCGAGAACTTTGATCACCTCCCCCTGCCCCTCCTTGTCAAGGAGGGGTGAAGGGGAGGTTATCTCTTCGTATTCGATTTCAAACGGATACCGCACGCGCTTGCCGTTGGCGTCGTAGAGGAACAGGTCGCTCCCGATGATTTGCCCCGCTGTTCCTTCAATCTCCCAGTAATTGCCGCGCTCGCGCCGCGAGGGAAGTTGATACACGCCCAGCGCCCCGTTCTCGAAGTCAATCAGTCCCAACTCGTAGTTAATTAGTTCACCGTGGGGCGCGCAGGGGAACTCTGCCGTGAAGCCCCGCACACGCCGCGCCTGCGCCCCGATGTGCGTACGCATGGCGTTCATGCCGTGATACGACCCCGACGTATACCACAGGTGAACCTGCGTCACTTTGCCAATCAGCCCCGCGTCAATGATTTGCTTCTTCAGCCGCTCCGTCGGGAAACGCCAGACGTTCTCGGCGACTTCCAACTTCACACCGTATCGCTGCGCCGCTGCAATCATGTAATCCGCGCAAGGCAACGTCGTCGCAATCGGCGTTTCACAGATGATGTGACAGCCGCGCATCGCCGCTTGCTCGGTTAGGAAGTGATGACCGTCTGGTGGAACCACGATGAACACGACCTCCGGACGCTCGGCGTCCATCATCTCCAGCGCGTCGGTGTAGCCTTTGACCTGATACCTTTCCGCAACCTCCCGCGCTCGTTGCCCGTCAGCGTCCGCAATCGCGCAGAGCGTGAACTTATCCGCCATTTTGCGAATGGTCGTCAGGTGCGCCTGCGCCCGCGCCCCTGCGCCGATCACGGCGATGCGAAGGACACTCATGTCAACCCCCTGATGGTTGATGGTTAGAGCCTATCCGAAAACCGCGTAGCGCCGACATCCTGTCGGCATTGGGTGCAGGCTGGAAGCCTGGACGACCCGGTTTTCGTAACGCACTCCAACCATTGGCGATTAACCACCCGCCATCGTCGTCCAGTCGAACACCACACCTAAATACTCCTCCTTTTTGTCCGCCAGTCCGCTGTATGCTTGCTGACATTCCGTTGGGGGGAGCAGGTGCGTCAGCAGTGGCTCCGTCTTCAATTGACCCCCTTGCAGCCAGCGGAAGATTTGCTTGGTGTTGCCGATGATGGAATGACGCACAACGTCCAACTCAGGAATGGAGTAAAGCCACTCCAGCGCCCCTTTGAGGTGGAGACCTTGCAGGTGGATGCGACTGAGCATCGGCGTCACGTCCATCGTCACGCGCTGGCGCGGGCTGCCCAGTAAGATAATGTCACCGTGCCGTCGGGCAAGTTGAACGCCCTGCGCGATGAGTTCGGGTTGCCCGATGGCTTCAACGACGACCCGTGCTCCTTTGCCCTCCGTCCAGTCATGGACGGCTTGTGGCAGATCCGTCGTCTGCGGGTTGACCACGTTGGTAATGCTACACTGCCGCGCTCTCTCCAACCGCGATGCGGCAATGTCCACCGCCATCACATCCGCGCCCGCCAGCAAAAACTCCTGCGCCGCGAGGTTGCCCACCAGCCCCATGCCGATGACCAGCACCGTGTCGCCCAGGGAAAAATCCGCCTTGCGCACCGCCGTGATGGACACACCAGCCATGCGCACGAACACGGCTTTCTTCAGGTCCAGTCCGTCAGGGACTTTCACGCACACGCGCTGATAGGTGTTAAACTTCGCGTGCGAAGCGTGCGGCGCCGTGGTGAATACAACATCGCCCTCTTTGAAGTCCTTCACCCCGCTCCCCACGCGCAGCACCTCGCCGATGTTGCCGTAGCCCGTCCCGCGCGGATACCGAAAGTCCCTCGCGCCTGGGTGCTCTGCCTCCAGCCCCGTGAACGCTGCCCCTTCCGTCCCCGCGCTAATGATGGAGTAGAGCGTCCGCAGCAAAATCTCTTGCTCCCCCAACGTTGCATCATCCAACTCGAACTCTTCTAAAACGGCTTTGTAAGGCTCTGTGAACACGACCCGTCTGGCTTTCATTCCTCACCCTCTTTCTCAGCGGGGCTGTTGTCCTCTTCTCCAAATCTTCCAGCGTGCTAACGTGTCAGCGTTCCGAGGCGACACGTAGTCTGAATACAGCGTAGAGGAGGACAACCGTCCCGCCAGCCTCGGTAGATGGCGTCCTAACAAGCGCGGCGCGTTTCATGCGGGGCGGACAGGCCGCTTGCCCCCAACCCTTCTTATCTACCCGCGAAAGTCTAACGTAGGCAGGGAAGGCTGTCAAGTTTGACCTTGCGGGATGGGAGGCGTATACTAACGCGGGGGCTGTCAGTGGATGAGTTTCGCGACGGGCGCCAACTGAATCCGTTTGATCCGTTAGCGAAATCTGCTGACAGCCATCCGTTGACAGCCAATTGCGAGGGAGGCAAATCATGGGCAAAATCAAAACGCTGGTCTTCGCGGGGGGAGCCATTCATGATTTCAGGGGCGTTGGGGGCGCGGCACGGGATGCGCTGGCGGAGCGCGCGGCATTCGACCTCACCTACGTCGAGGAGGACTTGAACGTGCTGACGCAACTGGACGGTTACGATTTGTTAGTGTTCCATTACACCGTCGGCGAAATCACGGACGCCCAGAAGAACGGGCTGCTCAACTGGCTCGCGTCGGGCAAGGGCTTCGTGGGCATCCACAGCGCGGCGGATTCGTTTCGTGGCTGCGAGGAATACCGCGCCATGCTCGGCGGATATTTCGTCACCCATCCCCGCTACCGTGAGTATCAGGTCAGCGTGGTGGACGAGGCGCATCCCATCACCGAGGGTCTCACCGAGTTCATGGTCAAAGATGAGCAATACATTCTGGACTACGACCCGCGCGTTCACGTCCTTTGCACCGCTCTTTGGAAGGGCGCGGCGATGCCGGTGGCATGGACGAAATCGTGGGGCAAAGGGCGCGTGTTTTACCTCGCCTTAGGGCACGACGAACCCGCCGCGCGCCATGAGATGTTCCGCCTTCTCCTCCAGCGCGGCGCGCTCTGGGCGGGAACGCCAAGCAGCGAGTCATGACGGGAATGGTTGATGGTTGATGGTTAGTCGTTGATGAAGATGTCCCTATGAGCCATGAACCATGGACCATGTTCTTTGCGCATCGGTATTGACGCCCGCACCACGTTGTCGCCGAAGACAGGCGACCGCACCTACACGCTGAACCTCGTGCGCGCGCTGGCGCAGATAGACGCGGAGAACGAATACTTTCTGCTGCTCGACCGCGCGCCGCCGCCGGGCTTGCTGCCGGAGGCGCTCAACTTTCATCCCCTCGTCATCCCGACTTTCTGGGGGCGGTGGTGGACGATGGTGCAGGTCCCGTTGGTGGCGCGACGGGCGAGGATGGACGTGCTGCACGTCCAATACATCGCGCCGCCGTGGGGCGGCACCCGCGTGGTGACGGCGATTCATGACGTCAGTTTCGCCGTTCTGCCTGAAACCTTCCCGCTCAAAGACCGCCTCCTGCTCAACTTCTTCATTCCGCTGTCGGCGTCATCGGCAGCGAAGGTCATCACGCTCTCGGCGTCTTCCAAGCGCGACCTCATCGAGCGGTATGGCATTGCGCCGGAGAAAATCGTCATCACGCCCTGTGGCGTGGATGAGACGATGCGGCGCGTCGAAGACCCGCAAGTCGTCGCAGCGGTTCTGCGTCGCTACGGTATCACGCCGCCGTTCATTCTCTCCGTGGGCTTGCTGCAACCCCGCAAGAACTTGCCGCGCGTCGTGGATGCCTTTGCGCGGCTGCACGAGCGACGCCCCGATTTGCCGCAACGCCTCGTGGTCGCGGGCAGAGTTGGCTGGGGCGTCGAGTCGCTCAGGGAGCGCGTGCGAGCGCGGCGGTTAGAAGACGCCGTGCACTTCGTAGGCTACGTTGCGGACGAAGACTTACCCGCCCTTTACTCGGCGGCTGACCTCTTTGTTTACCCTTCCCTCTACGAAGGCTTCGGCTTGCCGCCGCTGGAGGCGATGGCTTGTGGCACGCCGGTGGTGACTTCCAACGTTTCCTCAATCCCTGAAGTCGTGGGCGACGCCGCCCTGACCGTGAACCCGTTGGACGTGGAGGCGATAGCGGGAGCGATGGAGCAAATTCTGACCGACACTGCTTTACGGCAGATGTTGACCGCGCGCGGCTTAGAACGAGCGCGAGGATTTACGTGGGAGAAAACAGCGCGGCTGACGTTGGATGTGTATCGAGAGGTCGCTAAGCAGCGCCCGAGTAGCCCGTAACGCCGTCGCGGGTTCCCTATCGCGACGTGACAGGCTACTCGGGTTGCTCTACTTCTTCGGCTTCGCACCTTTGTCGTCCGTTTTGCTGCCGGTGGCTTTCTTCTTGGTGCAAGCCGGGCACGGTTTGCCAGCTTCATGGATCATCTTACAACCCGCGCATTGGGTGGCATGGGCGGCGAGGAAATCTTTAGAGGATTTCATCGCCACTTTGCAGTTCCCGCAGTTGCCCGCTTTGTCGGATTCCCCCAAACACTTCTCGCAGACGTATGCCTTCATCTTGGAGAGGTCTTTACCGCACATCGGGCACTTGCCGGCTTTGTCCTTGCCCACCTTACACTCTTTGCACCAGTAGACCTCCTTGGGAGGAGTAAACTTGGGTTTCCCTGCGGCTTTTGCCACCTCCGCTGATTTCAAGGATTCGGGTTGCGGCGCCGGCTTCTCGGCGGCGCCGACGCCGACAAGGACGGTCAACGCCAGCAGGGAGACCCACAACGTCCTCGCTTTCATGGTTTCACCTCCTTTCCTGAGAAGATGACAGCCAACCCTCTCGGAACCTCGCTGAGGGATGTTCCAACCTGTTCGGGGATTGCGAGCAATCCAAGAGTGGCGCGGTTGCCGTCATGTGCCCTTCTCCCCCAATGAAAATGCCTGTTATGATGAGCGCAGCGAGGCGATCTCCGTTGCATGGAAACGTCATGGCGAGCCGCCCAGCGATAAAGCATTCCCCTCGCCGGTGATGGCTTGGCTGTGCTCGCAACGACATCAGAAGTTAGAGAAAAAAGCCGCCCCCTCCTGGGAGGGAGAAGAGCACCCCTCCCCAACAGTTCGGGTGTCCCCCTATGGCGACCTGCTTACCGCAAGCGTTCCAATAGCTCCTTCGCCCGCGCGATGTCTCGAAGTTGCTGCTCGCCGGAGATTTCACGTTCAATCGTCAGCGGTCCGGTGTAGCCGACCTCCTTGAGTTTGGCGATGTAGTTTTCAATGCCGACCTCGCCCTCGCCCAGCGGGAACTCCGTGCCGAGCGTGCCCGGCTGCTGCGGCCATTTGCCGTCTTTGCAGTGGACGCTCAAGAGATGATGCCCTAACAAGTCGAGGGCTTCGATGGGGTTGCCGCTGCCGTAGAGAATCATGTTCGCCGGGTCAAAGTTGACGCCGAGGTTCATACGGTTGCAGTCGTGGATGAACCCGTGCAGGGCGCGGGCGGTCTCCTGTCCCGTCTCCAGGGCAAACACTTGCTGGTCGTTGTCATAAATGTAGTCGCAAATCTTCCGCATCGCATCGCGGACGGCTTTGTAAGTGGGGCTGTCGCGGTCTTCAGGCACAAACCCGATATGCGCTGCCAACTCCTTAATGCCTAACGTCTTGGCGAAGTCCGACATGACCAGTATCTTCTCCGTGCGGGCGTCGCGGTATTTGTCGGGGACGAGGCCGACATGTTCCCGAATTGTGGGGATGTCGGCGTAACTTTCCTCCGCGAACCCGACGAACATCGCCGTGACCTTGACCGCGTGGCTCTGCAACTGCTCGGCGGCTTTGGCCCATTTTGAGCGGTCGAGCCAGTCCTCCACCACAAACAAAATCTGTGCCGTCGGAATCCCCAACGCCTGCACCTTGTCCAACGCGGTTTTCACTTCGTCCGTCACGTGCACCATCAAACCAATGGGCATCTGTTCCATGCGAAGACCTCCTGATTTCAGTGACCAGTGACCAGTAACCAGTAATCAACGCGTTAGTCAGTGGTCATTGGTCACGGGTCAATGGATGGCAAAACGGCACAATCGTGTTACTCTCCCAGTGGACGACTGAAACAGCAGCAAGTAACTGCCCTGCGGGCTGACCTGAAGGGTCAATGGGTCGCCCCTAAAGAACCTTTCATATCTCTGCGGGTCCCCCAAAGCGCGGATAGCAACTCTGCCTTTGGTTTGCTTGACAATCAACTGCCCGGTGCCTTCGAGGAGGCGGGCGCGGGTGCCGTCCCAGG
>JANWYM010000113.1 GCA_025055355.1 Abditibacteriales bacterium | reverse complement strand
CGTCCGCCACGACCGCTGCTGCGGTCGCCGCCGCGCCCGCTGCCGAAGCCGCCGCGTCCTCCGCCTCGTCCGCTGAAGCCGCCGCGCCCGCTGCGTTCCGCAAGCGGGCGTCCGCCCGTGAGCGAACCTTCGGTGAGACTCGCCGGGCGGGGCAGCAGCCCTTTGCGGGTGAGGTTGACGCGCCCTTGCGCGTCAATGTCCGTGACGCGCACCGTCACTTCATCGCCGACTTTAAGGACGTCTTCGGGATGGCGCACATGCTCCCACGCGATTTGCGAGACCGGCACCAACCCCTCTTTGCCGGGGAAGATTTCAACCATCGCGCCGAACGGGAAGATACGCGACACCCTGCCAGTGTAAACCTCGCCGATCTCCACCTCGCGCACCATGTCGTTGATGATGCGCAGGGCTTCCTTGGCAGCGGCGGCGTTCATGGAAGTGATGAACACCCTTCCATCGTCTTCGATGTCAATCTTTTCCGCCCCGGAGCGCTCGATAATCCCGCGAATGGTCTTCCCGCCGGGACCGATGACCTCGCCGATGCGGTCCACCGGAACGGTGGTGACCAAGATGCACGGGGCATAGGGGGAGAGTTTATCGCGAGGGGCGGCAATGGTTTCCTGCATTTTGTCCAGAAGGTAGAGCCGTGTCTCCCGCGCTTGCAGGAGGGCTTCGCGGAACATCGCCGGCTCCGCGCCCTGAATCTTCAGGTCTAACTGAATGGCCGTGATACCCTGGCGCGTGCCCGCCACCTTGAAGTCCATGTCGCCGAGTTGGTCTTCCATCCCCATGATGTCGGTCAGCAGGGCACGTTTGATAACGTTCCCGTTCTCATCGCACTCGGTCACGAGACCGATGGAAATCCCCGCCACGGGGGCGAGAATCGGCACGCCCGCGTCCATCAGCGCCAGCGTGCTCCCGCAGGTGCTGGCCATGGAGGTTGAGCCGTTGGAGGACAACACCTCTGACACCAGGCGAATCGTGTAAGGGAAATCTTTCTCGTCGGGGACGACGCTCTCCAGCGCCCGTTCTGCCAGGGCGCCGTGACCGATCTCCCGCCGCCCCGCGCCGCGTAGGGGTTTCGCCTCGCCGGTGCTGAAGGGCGGGAAGTTGTAGTGATGCATGAACCGCTTCGACTCTTCCTCATCCAGGGCATCCAGGATCTTCTCGTCGCTGACCGCGCCCAAGGTGGCGACGGTCAGGACCTGGGTCTCCCCGCGCGTGAACAGCCCCGAGCCATGCGTGCGCGGCAGCAGCCCGACGCTGCAAGTCACTGGGCGGATGTCCTTGTAACCGCGTCCGTCTGGGCGCACGCCCTCGTGCAGCACCATCTCGCGGAAGAGTTTCTTTTCTACCTCATCGAAGGCGAGGCGCAGGAGGTTCGTCTGCTCGCCGACGCGCTCCGCCAACTCGGTCATGACCTGTTCGCGCAGCGTGTTAAGGGCGTTGTCGCGGTCTGCCTTCGCCACCTGCCGGATGGCTGCCTTGAACGCTTCGCCGTAGCCCTCTAAAATCCACTGCTGGAGCTCTTCGGGCGGCTGGAGGATCTGGAACGCCCGCTTCGGTTTGCCGACCCGCTCGACCAGTTGGTTTTGCAGGTCAATGACGGGCTGGAAGTTGTAGTAAGCGAACTCAATCGCGTCCGCCACCACCTCATCCGGCACCTGCCGCGCGCCCGCCTCGATCATCACGACCCCCCGCTCCAGCCCCGTCACGACCATTTCCAGTTCACTGGCTCCTAAATCTGATATGGTCGGATTGATGACGAACTGCCCGTCAATCAGCCCGACCTTGATGGCGGCAATGGGGCCAGCGAAAGGGATGTCTGAAATCGCCAAGGCTGCCGACGCGCCGATGAGCGAGGGGATGTCGAGGGTGGTGTCTTGGTCGGAGGACAGCGTGGTGACGATGACCTGCACATCGTTCAACGCCCCTTTGGGGAACAGAGGGCGAATCGAGCGGTCAATCAGACGCCCGGTGAGAATGGCTTTCTCGCTGGGGCGTCCCTCCCGTCGGATAAAGCGGGCGCCGGGGATCTTCCCGGCGGCATACATTTTCTCCTCGAAGTCGACGGTAAGGGGGAAGAAATCAATCCCCTCACGCGCCTCGGGGGAAGCGACAGCGGTGACGAGTACCATCGTATCAGCGTAACGCACCGTGACCGCGCCGTTGGCCTGTTGGGCTAAGGTGCCCGTTTCAATCGTAAGCGTGCGCCCCGCCCATTCCATCGAGACTTCGTGTGTCTGAATTCCCATGTTGCTTCATCTCCCATGTGGCTGCCTTGCAGGAACGGCATCAGGTCCGTCCCCTGCCATGTTAGCGGCGCAGTCCTAATTTTTTGACCAGATCCCGATAGCGATTAATGTCGGTTCTTTGCAGGTAGTTCTGCAATCGTCGCCGTTGTCCGACTAACTTGAGCAACCCCAAACGAGAGGCGTAGTCTTTCTTATGCACCTTCAGATGCTCCGTCAGGTGGTTGATGCGGTTGGTGAGCAACGCAATCTGCACCTCGGGCGACCCCGTGTCCCGTTCGTGTCGCTGGTAATGCCCAATGATGTTAGCCTTTTCCTTCTCTGCTGCACTCATCGTTTGCTATACCCTCCTCACTTCACTGGGTTCTCTCGGTTTTTCACGCTTCCATTCTATCACAAAGGAGGATGGCTGTAAAGCCCACTGAGAGCCGCTCCGCCAACTCCCTCCCTTAAACTCTCCACCCTGACCGCCTGCCCTGTCTCCGCCGATTGCCACGCCGCTTCGCTCAGTTGAATGGTGCGCAAGCCCCAGAGGGGTGGGGAGTAGTTGGGTTCTTTGCCCAGAAGGGCGTTGACAAAGTTCTGGTCGGGCGTGGAGCCGGGCGGGAGGTCGATGAGAGGAAGGGGCTCCGCCGCATCGAAGCGGCGGTGTTCCAGCACGGCTTTGTATCCGGGGTGCGCGAGTTGGCGGTAGTAGAGCGCACCGTCGCTGCCGAAAATGGTAATGTCCTCCCACACGCTGCCGCCAATGCCGGGCGCGTTGCCGACGATTTGCAGGCTGCCTATGGCGCCGCCTTTGAACCTGATGTTGATGGCGGAGTTCACGTCCACGTCAAACGTTTGCCTTCAGCCACCCGTAGCATTTCTGATACCCCACGCCGCCCTCGCGTTCAGGCCCTTCATATTCGGCGCAGAACACGCCGTTGTAGCCGACTTGGCGCAGGCAGCGGAGCGCGTGCTGCAAGTCAATTTCACCCTCGCCCAACGCCGCCCCCTTGTAGTGCTGGCGGCTGCCAAAACCGTCCTTAAAGTGCGTGTGCAGGGTGTGCGGCGCCATCATCTCGTAGAAGCGATTGCAGGTAGCGAGGTCGTGTCCATACCAGCGATAGTTCATCGTGTCCAGATTCGTGCCGATGAGTTTGTGGTCGACCTTCTGCAGCAGCGCGTAGAGCAAATCGCCGTCGTTGGTCACGAGTCCGTGATTGTCAATCGCAATGCCGACACCGACGGCGTCCACCCACTCTGCGCAGCGCGCAAAACATGCATACATAGCATCCAGCCACTTCTCCGGGGGCACGCTGTCCTTGGGTGCGCCGCCCTCGCTGCGGATGACCGTCTCCTCCCCTAAAATCTTCGCCAGTCCACAGAGGCGCTTCATCCGCTCGACTTGAAACTTGATAACCTCCGGGTCCAGTTGCACGAAATCGTTGTGTGCCGCGAGCGCGGACACTTTCAGCCCGTAGGACTCGACCTCCTGCCGCACCCGCTCTGCGTTCTGCTCCGGGTCGTCCACATCTTTGCCCCAGACATCCGGACACTGGAGTTCTACGTATTCATAACCCGTCTCGGCAGCGAACTTGAGGAAGTCCTGAAACGAAAAGCCAGGAAAGTTGTAGTGGATGACACCGATTTTTGCCATGTCCCTGCTCCCTCGAAAATCGTCATCGTCCCCGTCGTCTTCGTTCCCGAACCTGCACACGACGACGAGGGCGATTCTCATCCGGCATGTTGTCCCCTGGGGGGACGAGGCATGGACAATTATAAACAAACCTCATCCCCACAAGCAAGCGCTACCCATCGCTCCAACTCCTGCACCACCGCCGCGTGATGCCAATCTGCGTCGGCGCGGCGGCGTGCGCACAGCGCGTCGAACAGGTCTGCCAATCTCGTCACTTGCTCATCGGGCAGGCTCGTTACGTCCAACACGGGGAGTGCCAATATATCGCGCGGTTCGACTTTGAGGAGTCCGTCGCCGTAAACGCGCTTTTCGCGGTCGAGGAGTGCGGCACAGCGACGCGAGATGAGATACGCCATCAGTGCCCTGTGTAACCTCTCGTCATCGAAGCGCGGGTAGATGCCGTGGAACGCGGTCAGATGCCAGACCCGAGCGCGGTTGAGGACGAAGCGGAGCGCCCGCCGCCCGAACGTCGTTACCAGAATCGGTGCGATCTCGCGCTTTTCCATCGCATACCACGGCGTTCGCCTGGAGGTCAGATAGCGATGATGCAAGCCCGCGCGCTCGCCCGCTTTGAAGTAGTCCATCAGAGCTGGCGGCGGCACGCCGTCGCAGTCCAGCAGGTAAACTTTCTTCCCTCGCTGCCTCAGCGCATCGAAGTCCTCGCAGGTAAAGTCAAACAGCGGCGCGTGGGGCGCTTTAGTCAGGCACGGCTTGAGGAACAGCGGCGGAAAGCGACGCGCCTCCGCATCGCAGAGGGTGAAGAAGGAGTTTGCCCCTGTGGCGATACCCCGCTTGGTTTGCGCGATGTCGCCCAGGCGAACGAGCCGCCGCGCAATTTTCCGGGGCGATGGACTGAACAGCGCGCCCCACTTGGCTTGTGGGTCTAACTCCTTGCTCCGTAACATACGACAACTGAGCCCGTCAGCCGCAGACGCCCAGGAGCCTCCGACGAGTTTCAAGCGCCTTTCGTCCGCAACGCGAATCAATCGTATCGGCGCATCAGCCTCTCGGTTCTTTTCCAACAGCGTAATGCACGCCGTCGTGAGAATCCCCTCAAAGACACGATGGGCGGGGTCGAACAACACCAACGCGCTCAGGGCATTGCGCTCGAGGAGAAAACGCTTGAGCGGCACGCCGAAGTCAGCGTTCAAAAACTCGCTTGGCGTCAAAAGGGCAGCCCGCCCGTTGGGGGAGAGACGGTCGTAGCATTGCAGCAAGAACAACCCGTAAGCGTTCGTCAAGCGACTGAGCCGCACACCGAAACGTCGGTCGAAGGCTTGAAACAAACCCGGCGGGTCACTCAAATCGTGATGGCGAATGTAGGGCGGATTGGCGAGAATGGCGTCAAACGCTTCTGGGGGCGGGGCGAGAAGAAAGTCATCGCAGATGATGGTGCAATTTGTGCCGCCCATGCGCATCACAACGCGCTCCGCTGCTTTCGCCAGAATGGGGTCAATCTCGTAGCCGACCACGCGCGTCAAGCTGTGGGGTCTCCGCAGAGCGCAGCGCAGGAAAACCCCCAACCCGGCGGCGGGGTCGAGCAGCGACGCGGGCGAGGCTTCCAGCACCCAGTCGGTCATGAACTCCGCCAGCACGGGCGGGGTGAAGAACTGTCCCCGGCTTTTGCGATAGGCATAAGGCGCCAGACGGGTGTAAAGCGATTCCAGCGAGTTAGCATCGGACAGGGATTGCTCAACGGCGCGGAGGAAGTCGCTCTCCCATGCCCGCGTCTCCTGCTGTTGGGACAGCGATGCGTTCATGCGTTGTCTCTTCTCCAGTCGACTTTGAATACCATTCTACCAGCGCAGCGGAATCCCGTCAAATGCGCGAAAGGACTTCGCCTCCTTCGGCGTATAGAGAGGGGTGACGACGCCCCTGCCGTCCCCCTCTAAGTTTCAGCACCCTATTTGCGTCGTGGCTTCCTTGAGGATTTCTGCGCTGCGGCGGAGGGCAGCGCGTTCATCGGCGTTGAGGGTGGGCGTCAAGGTCGCCAACACGCCGTCGCGCCCGATGATGCGGGGGAGAGAGAGCGCAACATCGGGGACGCCCTCCACATAGGGGTTGAGCATCGAGACGGTCAGCAGGGCGCGCTCGTCGTGGAAGATCGCGCGAGTCAACCGCGCCAGGGCGGCACCGATGCCGTAATACGTCGCGCCCTTGCCCTCAATGATGCGATAGGCAGCGCGACGCACACCGTCGTCAATACGCTGGCGTTCGGCAAGTGTAAGCGGGCGTCCTATCTGCTTTGCGAATTGGTCAACGTCCACGCCACCGACCTTAGCCTCCGACCAGACGAGAACTTCGGAGTCGCCATGCTCGCCCAGGACGTAGGCGTGCACCGATTGGGGCGACACGCCCAAGTGTTCGCCCAACAGGGCGCGGAAGCGCGCCGTGTCCAGAATCGTGCCCGACCCAATGACCCGCTCGGCAGGCAAGGCGGCGAGGCGTGTCGCCACGGCAGTCATTACGTCAACGGGATTGGTCGCAATGAGTAGGATAGCCTCCCCAGCATGGCGGCTGACCAAGGGGAGGATGTCGGCGAACACTTGCGCGTTCCGCTGCAGGAGTTGCAGCCGCGTCTCACCCGGACGCTGCGCCACACCCGCCGTGAGAACCACAACCCCCGCCCCGCTCAAGTCGGCGTAATCCCCCGCCGCAATCTGCGCAGGGCGTGCAAACGGGGTGGCGTGCAAGATGTCTTGGGCGTGCGCCTCCGCAAGTGGGCGATTCTGGTCAATCAGCACCACCTCGCTGGCGACGCCTTGCAGCACCATCGCATACGCCGTCACGCTTCCCACAAGCCCACTACCAACAATGCCGACCTTCATACCTTACTGCCCCCTGCCAAATCGGCGGACGAGGCTCCCGCCGAGCCAAGCCTCCCACCGAACGCGACGGCTCCGCTCTTTTCCAGCGGCAAGGTGTGTCAATGACATGTGGGCAGTCTCACCCGTTCCTCCCTTCGACGCCGCCATGGTCGTTCCTCTTGCCCCTTTGACTTTTCCCTGCCTCCGTGATATAGTCATAGCCAAATCTGAGCAGGAGGCATCATGGTGAAATTAGGAATCGTCACCTACAACATCGCCAAAGATTGGGACGTGCCGACGATTATTCAGAAGTGCGAAGCGATTGGCTTGGAGGCGGTGGAACTGCGCACGACGCACAAGCACGGGGTGGAGCCGACGCTGACCAAAGAGCAGCGCGGGCAGGTGAAGGCAACATTCGCGGCGTCGAAGGTGCGGCTGCTGAGTTTGGGCAGCACGTGCGAATATCACGCCGCTGACCCGGCGGTGGTCCGCCAGAACATTGAGGAGACCAAGCGGTTTGTCATCCTCGCCCACGACATCGGCGCGGTGGGGGTCAAGGTGCGCCCGAACGGTCTCCCCGACGGCGTGCCGAAGGAGAAGACGCTGGAGCAAATCGGCAAAGCCCTGCACGAGTGCGGCGAGTTCGCGCAGGGGTTTGGCATCGGCATCTGGCTGGAGGTGCACGGGCGCGGGACGCAGGAGCCACCGAACATCGCTGCCATCATGCGTCACTGCAATCACCCCAACGTCGGCGTCTGCTGGAACTCCAATCCGACCGATGTGAAAGACGGCTCCGTGAAGGAATCCTTCCACCTGCTGCGCCCCTGGATCCGCAACGTTCACATCAACGAACTTTACAGCAACTATCCATGGCGGGAACTGTTCACCCTGCTCAAGCAATCGGGTTACGAAGGCTACACCCTCGCCGAGATCGCGGACAGTCCCGACCCCGACCGCGTCCTGCGGTATTACCGCGCGCTGTGGTGGGAGTTGACGCGGTGACGACTGACGCGGCAGCGGCTCAGCGAGAGCCCCGCCCTCCCGGTTTTCGGGTAGGCTCTTATGCCCGAAGGCTGCGGTGAGGTCACTTCATCATTCAGAAAGGAGAAACCATCATGCCCAAACTACCTGAACCTACTGTCGGTGATACCTCCTGGTTTGTTCACGACCGCTTTGGACTGTTCATCCACTGGGGGATTTACGCTCTGCCTGCGCGGCACGAGTGGGTGAAGAACCGCGAGAAGATGCGCGATGAGGATTACCAGAAGTATTTCGACCACTTCTATCCCGACCTCTACGACCCGACCGTGTGGGCGAAAGAGGCGAAGAACGCGGGCATGAAGTATTTCGTGGTCACGACGAAGCACCATGACGGTTTTTGCCTGTGGGACTCGGCGCTCACCGATTACAAGGCGACGAACACCCCGTGGGGCAAGGACTTGCTCAAGCCGATGGTGGAGGCGTTCCGCAATGAGGGGTTCAAGGTCGGCTTCTACCACTCCTTGATTGACTGGCATCACCCAGAGTTCCCCATTGACGGCTTGCACCCCATGCGCGATGACGTGGAGTTTCGCGAGCGCGAGAACCAACGCCGCGATATTCGCAAGTATGCCGCATACCTGCATGGGCAGGCGCGGGAGTTGCTCACCCAGTTCGGTAAAATTGACATCATGTGGTATGACTTCTCCTACTCCCAGGCGGATTGGGGCTGGTCGAAGGGGAAGGGGAAGGACGATTGGCAATCGGAGCAACTGCTGGCGATGACGCGGGAGTTACAGCCGGGCATCATCGTCAACGACCGCCTCGAGGTGGGCGGCGACATCAAAACCCCCGAACAGTATCAGCCGCGTGGCTGGCTGACGGTGGACGGCAAACCGGTGGTGTGGGAGGCGTGCCAGACGTTCAGCGGCAGTTGGGGTTACTACCGCGACGAGTATACGTGGAAGTCAACGGAGATGCTGATTCAGATGCTGATTGATGGGGTGTCCAAAGGCGGCAACTTGCTGCTCAACGTCGGACCGAACGGGCGGGGGGAACTCGACCCGCGCGCGGTGGAGCGGCTGCGGGGCATCGGGGAGTGGATGCGGTTGCACTCCCGCTCGATTTACGGCTGCACCGCCAGCGATTTTACACCGCCGCCCGATTGCCGCTACACGCAATCGCAGGACGGCAAGCGGCTCTACCTGCACCTGTTCGCCTGGCCCTTCAGGCATGTCCACCTTGACGGCTTGGCGGGTAAAGTGGAATACGCGCAACTACTCAACGACGCCAGCGAAATCAAGTTCTACGTCATCCCGCCCGGACAGCAGGCGCAGAACACCACGATGGGAGGCATGGGTGCGGACACCCTGACGCTCGAGCTGCCCATCGTCAAGCCGCCGGTAGCAGTGCCAGTGGTGGAGTTGTTTTTGAAGTCGTAACCGACGGGGAGGACGGACGCACATTGCCTGCCCGTTGAGCGAGCCAGCGCAGGAGGAACATCACTCATGTCCTTCACCCAATCCCTTTCCCTCTACACCCGCGCCCGCGAGAGTTTAGCAGGTGGAGTGTCGAGTCATTTCCGCGCGGCGGGGAAGCCGTGTCCGCTGTTCTTCGCGCGGGCGGCAGGTGCGCGCCTCTGGGACGTGGATGGGAACGAGTATATTGACTACGCACTGGGGCAGGGACCGATGATTTTGGGACACTCGCCGCCGGAGGTGCTGGACGCAGTGGAAGCGGCGATGCGACGGGGGCAGTTGTTCGCGGGGCAGCATGAGTTGGAGATTACGGTTGCGGAGAAACTTCAGCAGATAGTTCCCTGCGCGGAACTGGTGCGCTTCGGCAACAGCGGGTCGGAGGCGGTTCACACCGCGCTGCGGCTGGCGCGAGCGCACACGGGCAAGGAGCGGTTCATCAAGTTTGAGGGGCAGTATCACGGCTGGCTGGACAACGTGTTGGTCAGCGTCAACCCGCCTCTCGACCAAGTGGGCGATTACCAGTCGCCCAACGTCGTGCCGTGGTCGCAGGGGCAGGCCCAGGGCGCCGTCGGCGAAGCCATCGTGCTGCCGTGGAACGACCTCGCGCTGTTAGAGAAAACGATTGCGGCGCGGCACCGTGAGATCGCTGCTGTCATCACTGAGCCGATCATGTGCAATACAAATTGCATCCTCCCCGCCGACGGCTACCTCGCGGGAATGCGCGAACTCTGCACGCGCCACAACATCGTTCTCAT
>JANWYM010000112.1 GCA_025055355.1 Abditibacteriales bacterium | reverse complement strand
GATGTTCACGGCGGGGCGAATGCCGGCAAAGAACAGGTCGGTCTCCAGGAAGATCTGCCCGTCAGTGATGGAAATCACGTTGGTCGGAATGTAAGCCGAGATGTCGTTCGCCTGCGTTTCAATGATGGGCAGCGCGGTCAGCGAGCCGCCGCCGCGCTCCGGGCTGAGTTTGGCGGCGCGCTCCAGCAGGCGCGAGTGGAGGTTGAAGATGTCGCCCGGATACGCTTCGCGTCCAGGCGGACGGCGCAGCAGCAGGGAGACTTGCCGGTACGCCCAGGCGTGCTTGGATAGGTCGTCGTAAACGATGAGGGCGTGCATCCCGTTGTCGCGGAACCACTCGCCCATCGCGCAGCCCGCGTAAGGCGCAAGGTATTGCAGCGGGGCGGGCTCGGAGGACGGCGCGCTGACGATGACGGTGTATTCCATCGCCCCATACTTGAGCAGCGTTTCGTAGACCGACTTGACGGTGGACTGCTTCTGTCCGATGGCGACGTAGATGCAGTAAACGGGCTTGTCGGTGTGATGCGTGTCCCTCTGGTTGATAATCGTGTCAATAGCGATCGCGGTTTTACCCGTCTGGCGGTCGCCGATGATGAGCTCGCGCTGCCCGCGCCCAATGGGAATCAAAGCGTCAATCACTTTCAGCCCGGTTTGCAGCGGTTCGTTCACGGATTGACGGTCCACGACGCCCGGGGCTTTGACGTCCACGTGGCGATATTCGTCCGCGACAATAGGGCCTTTGCCGTCCAGAGGGTCGCCGATGGCGCTGACGACGCGCCCCAGCAGCGCTTTGCCGACGGGCACTTCCACGATGCGGCCGGTGGTGCGCACAGGTGACCCCTCTTCAATCTGGCGGTCCGACCCCAAAATGACGATGCCCACGTTGTCCTCTTCGAGGTTCAGAGCCATGCCGCGCACCGGCCGCCCGTATTCGTCGGCCGCGCCGGGGAACTCCAGCAGTTCCCCCGCCATGCAGCCCTCCAAGCCGTAGGCGCGGCAAATCCCATCGCCGACTTCCAGCACGATGCCCTCATCCACCATGTGGAGTTCTTTGTTGTAGTTTTCCAACTCTTTCTTGAGAACCGAGGTAATCTCTTCGGGTCGAACAGCCATAGTCGTTGCGTAATCCGTCATACGTAATACGTGATACGCGGACTGTCACGCATTACGCATTGCGTGTTACGCATTAGAGGTTCGTCACTCTCACCTGCTTCAACCGTTCTTTGACCTGCGCCAGATGCGAGGCGAGGCTGCCGTCAATGAGGTGCCCCCCGACGCGGATGACCAAGCCGCCCAAAACGCCCGGGTCCACGTCGGCTTGCAGCAGGATGTCACGCCCCGTCAACTCTTTGAGCCGCTGCAGAATCATGGCGCGTTCCGCCTCGTTGAGCGGGATGGCGGTGGTGACGCGGGCGGGCATCAGGTTGCGCAACTCGTTCACGAGTTCAACGTAGCGGCGCTGAATGGCGGGCAGCAGGGCAGCCCGCTTGCGGTCAATGAGGAGCGACAGAAAGTCGCGCATCAAGGGAGAGTAGTCTGGCTCCGCAAAGAACCGCTGCACGAGTTGCTTCTTGCGGTCGCGGGAGATGCGGGGGTGGCGGAAGACGGCGAGAAGTTGCGGCACAGCATCGGTCAATGCGACGGCTTTTTTCAACTGCTCGCCGATGTCGTTGACCGCGTTCGACGCCAGGGCGACATCCAACAACGCTCGCGCGTATTTCTGGGCGACTTTAGTGTTGACCATTTCCCCGCCTTACGATGGCTTTTTCGATGACGTCGTCAATCAGTTCTCGATGGGTGTGCTCGTCCAACTCGCGCTCGATGATTTTGCTGGCGGTGAGGATCGCCAGTTCCGCCACCTGGTCGCGGATTTCGACCAGCGCCTTGTGCTTCTCGCGCTCGATTTCCTCTTTGCCGCGCGCCACGATGCGCTCGGCTTGCTCGCGCGCCTGCGCCAGCATCTCGTCCCGCGCCGCCTGCGCCTCCTTGACCGCCTCAGCGATGCGTGTCCGCGCCTCCTCTTCAATCTGCGCGATGCGCTGCTCGTAATCGTCCCGCATCTTCTCCATCGCGAGCCGCTGCTGCGCCGCAGCCTCCAGTTGCTGCTGAATGGTCTGCGACCGCTCCTCAAACATCTGGCTAACCCGACCGAAAACGAACTTTTTGAGGATGAAATAAACGATGAGGAAGCCGACCGCCATCATCAGCAGCAAGTTCGGCTCAATCCCCAACTGCTCCAGGATTGCTCCCACGATGGACGCTCCTTTCACGCGGCAACGCGGGCTGCATGGGACAAACTCAAGTAGGGGCAGACCGTTGTGTCTGCCCTCGTTATCTGGCCCGTCGCGGGCTCCGCTGAGGGCAACCACACAGGGTTGCCCCTACTGTCCGCCGCCTCTTGCGCCTGTCCCTACTTTGCGCCTGCTTTAACCATCTCCATAACCTGCTCAATCGTAGGCATTTTGCCTTGCAGCATGAAGAACATCAGCAACGCGTAAATGATGAGGGACTCGATAAACGCGAGGGCGATGATCATGCCCGTCTGGAGGTTGCCCGCCGCCTCCGGCTGACGCGCCATCCCCTCCAACGCCGAGGATGCGACCCGCCCCTGCGCGTAGGCAGCCGACAACACCGCCAACGGCAGCCCAAACCCAATCACCAACGCCAACACTGCTAAGTAAGCCATGTTCTCTGTCTCCTCCTTATCACCTAAGGTGAAAAGTTTATATGGGCAATGGAAAACGGTTGATGGTGAATGGTTGATGACTGCTGCGCCATCAACTATGAACCGTTAGCCATCAACCGTTGTTTTCAACTGTGCGCCGGAGCATGCTCCAGCGCGTGTTCGTGTCCGTGGGCATGCTCGTGATCATGGTGCGGCAGGCTGAGAGCGATGTAAATGGCAACCAGCGTCGAGAACACCAACGCCTGCACGAAACTGGTAAACATCCCAAAGATCATCAACGGCAACTGGAACGGAATCGGGACGTAAATGGCATGAAAGGCGTTGACCGCCATCTGCGCCAGTTTGTGAATGACCATGTCCTCGCCGAAGATGTTGCCCAGCAAGCGGAAGCAGAGCGACACGGGACGGGCGAGCAAACTAATCAACTCGATGGGCAGCATCAGAATCGGCAGCCACCACATGAACCACGGCTGACGGCTGGGCGAACCAGCAAGGTGGTCAATGAACCCTAAAATCCCGTTCTCGCGGATGCCGATGTAAAGGGTGATGACGAAAGCACAAAGAGCCAGCGCCAGGGTTGCATTGGTGTTGGCGGTGGGCGAAATCATGCCCGGCACCAACCCCATCAGGTTGAAGCAAAAGATGATGGCGAAGAACGTGCCGACCACAGGGGCGTAGCGCTCGCCGCCCTCGCCGATAATGCGGCGGCAGAAGCCCCGGAATATCTCGATGACCCACTCGACCCCATTCTGCAAACCGCGCGGCACCAGGTCGCGCCGCCGCGAGCCGACGACGCCCACGACGGCAATCCCTATCATCACCGCGAAAGCAACGACTAACCAGTCGTTATGCACCCACGCGCCGTGCTTGTCCTTGTAGCACAGCCCTAACGGGCGGCTGACGATTTCCAGCCACGTCCCGCTGCCGCCGATGAAGACCGACCGCCCATGATGAGCAGCGTGTTCCGCCACGACTCCCTTTCCCCTTCACGTCGTCCGCGAGAGCCTCCTCGCGGAAGAGCGTGCAGACAGATACTCCCTACCCTCCCCGCAACGAGTGCGGCGTGCGGGGTGATTTGTACCGGCGCCGCAGATAATGTTCCAGCATCTTGCCGACGATGACCGCGTGAACGAGCAGGAATCCCCCCATGAAAGCCAGAGGGTTCAGGAGGCGGTGGTGCGTGAGCGCGTAGAGCAGGACGATGGTCAAGCCGTAGCGCACCCCAATCGGCACGAAGACCCGGACATCCTGCTCCGCGTGGGAGGGGGAAAAGAGTTTGCTGACGACGTAATCCTGCGACATCAGCAGACCCAGTTCCATGACCAGCCCCGCCATGAAACTCAACAAGATATGAGATTCAACCGTAAAAGCCAGTCCCACCGTCAGAAGACCGCCCAGCCATATTGTCGTGCCGTAAACGCGGCGCAAAAGGTAGACATCGGAGGCAGGCACAACACACCCTTCACTTTCTGTGAGCGATGCGGAACAGCATCGCAAAAATCTGATAGAACCCTGCGGCGGCTCCTAACAACATGCACACAGGCATCAAGAAAGAAGTCCCTAACCACCCGTCCAGCCACGCACCCAACGCATAACCGCCGACGACAGAGCCAACCAGCCACATCCCCGAACCGCTCATCACCAGCCATCCGGGCGATGTCTTCTTGCCCTCGTTTCTCATCAGCCTCACGCCCCGCCACACGCGGGACTGTCTCCTTCTCCTGTGGCTATGATACCTGAATTCCCTCCCCCTGTCAACCCTCTCAGAGAAATTTTTCACAAGGTGGGGGGATAAAATTTCGTAATTGAGCGTATCAAAGAAATCTACCGCTGACGGCATGCAGCGTAATACGTGAAGGCCACGCATCACGTTGCACGCAAAATCTGCAATCTGCCCCTATGCAGGAACATCCCCTGCCGATCTCGCCTCACGCTTCCTTCAAACCGTCATCTTCTCCTGCTCCGCCATCCCCATCCGCTGCCCTGTCAGGCGTCCGTCATCATCGGGGACGCGGCTGACGAGTTTGTTGATGGCTTGCAGGTAGGCTTTGGCGGAGGCTTCGATCACGTCGGGGGACGCGCCGCGTCCGATATAAACCCGGCCGCCATCGCGGATGCGGACGGTCACCTCGCCCAACGCGTCCGTGCCGCCTGTGACCGACTTGACGGAGTAATCCACCAGACTATGCGGCACGTTGCAGATGGCGTCAATCGTGCGGAACACCGCATCCACTGTGCCTACGCCTATCTCGGAGGCGGTCAGGATGTCATCCCCCTTGCGGATGCGAATCGTTGCCGTTGGGATGGTGCTACCGCCGCTGACGACGTGCATGTATTCGAGATGGAACATCTCGGGTATTTGATGGATCTCATCGCTCACGATGGATTCAATGTCCCACTCGGAGATGTCCTTCTTCTTGGCGGCGATGTCCTTGAACCGCTGATAGATGCGCTCTTTCTGCTCCGCGCTCAGGTCGGTGTAGCCCATCTCCTCTAACTTGGCGAACAGGGCGTGCTTGCCCGAGTGGCGCCCTAACACCAACTCGCTCCGCTCCCAGCCGATGTCGCGCGGGTCCATGATCTCGTAGGTCTGCGCGTGCGAGAGGACGCCGTGCTGATGAATCCCCGCCTCATGCGCGAAGGCGTTCTTGCCGACGATGGCTTTGTTCGGCTGCACGACGAACCCCGTCAGGTCGCTGACCAAGCGGCTGGTGCGGTAGATTTCCCTCGTGACGATGTTGGTGTAAACGTGCATCAAATCGGCGCGGGTTTTAATCGCCATGACGACCTCTTCCAACGAGGTGTTGCCCGCCCGCTCGCCGATGCCGTTGATGGTGCACTCCACCTGTCGCGCCCCGTTGAGCACCCCCGCCAATGAGTTCGCTACCGCCAAGCCCAAATCGTTGTGGCAGTGGACGCTGACGATAGCTTTGTGGACGTTCGGCACCCTCGCGATGATGCGCCGAATGAGGTCGCCGTATTCCCATGGCATAGAGTAGCCCACCGTGTCGGGAATGTTGATGGTCGTGGCGCCTGCCTCAATCGCCGCCTCCAACACCTGACACATAAAATCGAAATCGCTACGCACGGCGTCTTCGGGCGAGAACTCCACATCGTCCGTGTAGTGCTTCGCCTGTTTCACCGCCGCCACCGCCATGTCCAGCACCTCCGCCCGTGACTTCTTGAGTTTATATTCCATATGAATGTCGCTGGTGGCGATAAAGGTGTGGATGCGGGTTCTCTTGCCGCCTTTGAGCGCCTCGCCCGCGCGTTCCACGTCCACCGGCACGGCGCGCGCCAGCGCGCAAATCGTCGGACCGTGAACGGTCTCGGCGATGAGTTTGACCGCGTCGAAGTCCGCCTGCGATGAAATGGGAAAACCCGCCTCAATCACGTCCACCCCCAGCCGCGCCAACTGCTTGGCGATTTCCAACTTCTCCTCTACGTTCAAACTCGCTCCCGGCGACTGCTCGCCGTCTCTGAGCGTGGTGTCGAAAATGATGACTCGATTTTGATCCATTGTTTTGTTGTCCTTTCGCTTGGAAATGCGACTGCGACTCAAGCAGCGCCTGACCCCCAGTCGCCTGTCTCTGCTCACGATCCCTTTTGCGTTTAGACAGGTCTAAGTCGAAAGTCTAAGGTCAGTTTCACTCGTCCCGACATCCTCATCACCTCGCTCAGCGTTCTTCCAGCCACCAGACTTCGGTGACCGTTAGGTGGATTTCAGCCTGGCGGAACCTCGCTCTCAACGTCATGAACGAACTACGTCAGGCTCTCGTCTGTGCGGGGCGTGCCCGTTGTGAAGAGGGAGCCAACGATCGCCAAAGCCGTGCGTCCCTTCCTCCCACCCGCCCTCATACAGCGCGAGAGATTGACAGCGACAACCCTCGAACTGTTTCCTTCGCTCATTCAGTGCCTTTACGGTGAATCCCTCATACGCAATATCCCGCTTTTTGAACTCCTCCTCCCTCCCCCTTAGGGTTTCTGTTTGATCCACGGCATCATGCTTCTCAACCGCGCGCCCACTTGCTCAACCAGATGGTTGGCGTCGCGCTGAAACAGCGCGTTGAACACCGGGCGGTTGACCCGATTCTCCAGTATCCACTCGCGGGCGAACTGACCGCTTTGGACTTCGTGGAGAATCTGCTTCATCTCCGCCCGCACCGCTGCGTTGATGACACGCCGCCCGCGCGTCATGTCGCCGTATTTGGCCGTGTCGCTCACCCGCTGCCGCATGCCCGTGATGCCCCCTTCGTAAATCAAGTCCACGATGAGTTTCAACTCGTGACAGCATTCAAAGTAAGCCATTTCGGGCGAGTAACCCGCCTCGACCAGGGTGTCGAACGCCGCGCGAATCAGTTCACTCACGCCCCCGCAGAGAACGACCTGCTCGCCGAACAAATCAGTTTCGGTCTCCTCCTGGAACGTCGTCTCAAACAATCCCGCTCGCGTTGCCCCGATGGCTTTGGCGTAAGCCTTGCCTATCTCTTTGGCGTTGCCGGTGTAGTCCTGATGAATCGCCAACAGCGCCGGCACGCCCGCGCCGCGCTCAAACTCGGTGCGCACCAGTTGCCCTGGACCTTTGGGCGCGACCATGAGCACGTCCACCGTCGGCGGCGGGACAATCTGGTTGAAGTGAATGTTGAACCCGTGCGAGAACAGCAACGCGTTGCCGTCCTGCAAATGCGGCGCGACCTGATGGCGATAGATTTCCGGCTGCAAGTGGTCTTGCGTCAGAATCTGAATGATGTCGCCCCGCGCGGCGGCCTCTTCAGTGCCGACGACGTTCATCCCGTCCTCCTGCGCCGCCTCCCACGACTTGCCCGGGCGGCAGCCGACGACGACCTCGCAGCCGCTGTCGCGCAGGTTCAACGCCTGCGCCCGCCCCTGAATCCCATAGCCGATGATGGCGATGGTCTTCCCCTGCAGCACGCTCAAATCTGCGTCGTTGTCGTAGTAGATGTTTGCCAACTTGATTCTCCTTTTTAGACAGGATGGACAGGATTTCTTTCTCGTTCATCCTGTTCATCCTGTTGATCCTGTCCGATGAAACTCCATCCCCATCCCACCGCCAGCCCTGCCGCCACGAACATCAGCAAATTGATGAGCAGCACGCGCACCTTGTCCAGCCCTGAATAACCCGTCTGCGGATCCCAGCGCACGTGCCAGTTGTAGGCGCACCACAGTAAGTAAGCCAGCGCGCCCACGCCGCTCACGAACGCCCCGCGCCAGAAATACCCTTTTCGTTTCTTCAACGACCCAACGACCCAACCCCCTAACAACCCACCCACCACAACCACCAGCGGCAAAATGCGCATCACCGTCTCGGCGGCGTCGGGGTCGATCAGTTCCCGCATCTCGGGCGGCTGGTTCCGCTTCCACTCAGCAGGAATCTTCTGCTTCGTCTCATAATGCCGATTCCACTGTGGCACGCACCATACGAGATAAATCAACAGCCCCATGCAGCCGACGAGATAAGCGCGCGGCAAATAATATCCCACGTTGTGCCGCGCAAAGCCCCACCCCGCGCCGACAAGCAAGCCGACGAGGGGACCAAGAACGGCGATTGTGCTAAGGGTGTGTTCCATCTCTAAGCCTGCGCCACGCGGTTTTCGGAGAGGCTCTAAGCATCTAAACTTTTGCGTTTCAAACTTCTCTTCCGCGCTTTCAATGCTTGTCCGCACGGTCGAAGCGTGCAGAACGACCCTGCTCTCCGTCCAGCAGCCAACTGAACACCTGCCCAGTTGGCTCTTCAATCAAACCTTCGGCGAATACAAATAGCACCGAGGTGGCTGCGTCAGCAACGCTCCAGTGCAAAGCGATGATGGGACTACGCCGTTATTTGGGTTCAGGTCACAAAGTCGTCACCTCATCAACGTTCGCTTCCTCGATGAATGGCACCAAGTTGAGCCGTTTCAGTTTTTGATTAGCGTCAAGCGGAATGATTGCCCCTTGAATGATGACCGCCTCTGTCATAATCAACCGGTCTCAACGAACTCTCCGCCAACTTCCACGCTCCCTCCTTGTCCACCTGGCTGAGCAACCCAACTGCCCACAGCACGTAGCGTGTGTCCAGCCACAGCGTCGGACGGTGCGGCTTGAGCACCACGCTGTCGGGCGCGGACGCGGCAGCCTCGGTGAGCATAGTGGCAGCGTGCGGGCTGTGAGCAAAGACGCCACCGGTGCCGATGATGTTCCGGACGTGCGATAAATCCTTGCCCGTCTGCACAATGACGTTGATGCGCCCATCGCCGACGCTCAGGCGTCCGACGTGGCGTTCGACGGCAAGCGTCACGCAGGCGCGCCCCAAGCCGATTTCGACTTGCTGCTCAAACGCCGTCTGTGGCAGCGTGCTGACTTCGCGGGCAAAGCGCGCGACGACTTCGTGAGCGCGGTCTTGTTCCGTCGCGGAAACGCCTGCTTTTTTGCAGACCGCCGCCGCGCCCGCCGTTGCCCACACGGTCAACGCGCTGACGCGCATCCCCAAATCCCCCTCCACCGTGCGCTTCACGTAAGGCTCGTCCGCAGCGTCTGGGTGCGAGATGACGTTCAGGCGTTTGGGTGCGCCGTCGGCGACGGAGTGAACATCCGTCGTCGCGCCGCCCACGTCCACCACCATCAGTTCCCCCAGATGCTCGGCGATCAGTTGCGCGGCGTTCAGCACGGCGGCCGGTGTGGGGATGATGTCGCGCGCTGTCATTGCGCGGACTTTGTGCAACCCCTTTGCTTCGATGATATGCTGCGCGAACACTTGCCGAATCGCCTCACGCGCCGGCGCGAGGTGGAGGCGGTCGGGTTCGGGCAGAACGTTGTCGACGACGAGAAGGGTCGAGGGATGAGAGTTCAAGGTTGAAGCGACTTGCTCCCTCGCCGCCGCGTTGCCCGCCACCACAATCGGACAGCGCCAACGCGAGTCGGCAATCATTTTGGCGTTGTGAACGATGGTGGTCGTGTCGCCACCGTCGGTGCCGCCGGTGAGGAGGATCACGTCCGGGCGCAATCGTTCGATGTCGCGCACTTGCTCATCGTTCAATGCACCGACGAACGCGCCGACGACCTTGCCGCCGGCGCCGAGCGCCGCCTGTCGCGCCGCGTGCGCGGTCAGCGACGCGGTGCGCCCGATGGCGACGATTTTCAAGCCGCCCGCCGCGCTGCTGCAGACCAAAATCTGCCTGAAACGTGAAACATGAAACGTGAACTCGGAGCCGAGGGCGTTCTGCACGGCGTTTCGGACGCCCACGCTCACGTCGCTATCCACCGTCGTCAAGCCGACACCTTGCGCGACGAGAGATCCGTTCCGCACAATCAGGGCTTTCGTGTAGGTGCTGCCAATGTCGAGGAGCAGGAACATCACTAAGTAAGGGGGGAAGAGGGGGAAGTAAGGG
>JANWYM010000111.1 GCA_025055355.1 Abditibacteriales bacterium | reverse complement strand
GTCCATCGAATGCCTGTCATTGCGAGCGCAGCGAAGCCATCCCCCGCGGAGGAGATTGCTGCCGCGCAGGGCATGGCTTCGCTACGCTCACAATGACGCCTCCTGGGGCAGGGATGGCTTCGCCGCGCTCGCAATGACGCCTCCTGCGGCGGGGATGGCTTCGCCGCGCTCGCAACGACAGTCGCCGAGAACGATTTTTGGGATAGGCTCTAAGAGCCGATCCCAAAAATGGCTGTCCCTCTGCGCCAGGTGGATAACAGGGGGTTGATGTCCCCCTTTTGAACCTCCCCCAACCCCTCCTTGGCAAGGAGGGGAGTTTTTGGGATCGGCTCTTAGCGTGCTTGGCGCGGATTAGGGGAACGCTTTAACATCATTTGCCCTTCGCCGCAGCGACCCTCTGCACCTTCAACGCCGGTGGCGACTTTTTGTCGCTCGGCTCGGTATGAGGCAACCATTGCCCCTCCAACTCCACCGCCGCGCTCTGCGCTGCAAACTCTTTGACCTTGGCAAACGCTGCCGCACCATCGCTTGTCTCCCACGCCAGCAGCACAAACTTCGTCGGCGTCTTCACGTTGTCCAACGTCAAAACGAACTGACCGTTTTCAGACGCGACGGTCCCCGTCACAGTGAAGAATACGTCGTCCGCGCGCGGCTTGAAACTGCCCGCGTTGGCGATGGCGTCCAACGCTTTGGGAACGTCGGGAACGACGCCACTTTTGAAAGTCACGTAAACGCCGCCATTGCGCTCTTTGGTGCGCATGTCCACCTTGTCCACGCCTGCCAGGCGTTTGACCCCCTTAACGAGGGCAAACTGTCAGTCGGCTCAGGTGATGCCGTCCACACCAATCCACACTTTCTTCACATCCGCCCATGCTGAGCCCGCAACAGCGAGCGTGACGAGCAGAGTGGCAATTGATTTTTTCATGATACGGTCTCCCTCTCAGACAATCAACAGGGGATGCAGGGATGCATCCCTGCATCCCTCTAAGTGCATTCAAAAAAAACCTTCTAACCCCACCCGCAACTCCATCCGCTCCGCCGGCTGCGTGCCATTGACCCGCTGCCGCAGCGGAACAAGCAAACCGAGGCGCAACTGATACTGGTCCTTCTGGGCGACGAACGTGATGTGCGAAGCCAGCATCGCGCCGCCCGAATTCGGGTCAAGCCCGGTCGGCAGGCGGTGCTTGCTGAACCAATGTCCCCGCACGCCGAGTGATAACATCGTCCCTAAGTCCGGGAGGCTCTCAGGGAACTTGAGCCAGTGACCGTAGGAGGCATCGAACTCCACCTCGCGGGACGGTGTGAAACGTCGGCGCCGCAGCGGCTCTTCCCAGAACGCGCTGAACCACACGGTGTTTTTTCGCGTCTCGCGGGTGGTCATGTAGCCCAGTCGGACGCCAAACGTGCCCGTGCCAGGCTGCATGTCCGGAGGAATGAGGTCGCCGTGGCTGTTGCGCTTCGAGGTGCTCCCCGTCGGCAGTCGCAGCCCAAACGACATGGCTTGCTGGCTCTTCGTTCCTGCGCCCACGCGGAGGGCGATGCGACGCTTGACGCTCATTTCCACGTCGCCCACTTCCGTGTAGCGGCTGCTCACGAGAACACCGGCAACCGTTTCGGACATCCGCAGCCGCTCAATCGGCACGTCCAGCCGCAGGTTCATCTTCGGTCCCATACCGTAATCTAAGGCGATGCGCTGCGTGCTGCGCGAAAGATGCAAGTCCGTGGGATTGTTGGCTGGGTCTCTGCCATGCAGCAAACGGAAGTTGCGCCTGACCTCGAACTTCACGTCGGGATGAAATATCCCCGTGCCGACCGTGCTTGCCGCCTCGCCCCACAGCGGTTCATGGGCGTGGACGGGCGTGGCGAGCAGCAACGCCAGGCACGCTGCCGCGTGCAGCGATCGAGATCTCATGATGTTGCCCCTCCTATTTGAAAGTCATTGTAGTCTCGATGCGCCTTGATTCACGCACCGAGCGGAGGAGCACGGCTGGGGGGCGGCGCGAGACCTTCACACGCGCCGATAGAGTCGTCCTCGGGGGATAAGAATTCGCTCTGAGGAGAAAAACGGAGGAGATGAACAAACAGAACCGGCGTCTCGCCCAGGAGGTTCAGTGAGAACGATTTTGGTTGCCCCGCGTTCAGGCGGTTGCCGTGGGCAGGCACAAACTGACAGCGGCACGTATCCTCCGCGGCGATAAAACGTGCAGGTTGCGAGGACGAGACGCGCACCCTCACGGGCAGAAGCCCATGCGGGCAACGGTGGGCAGCAGGTCGCTTTTTCGGGCAGCACGGGGGGGCTTTCTGCGGGGAAGGGGATAAGCACGAGACACATTCAAACGTCGCGCCCCCGACGTAACGACAGGGCGTGCCGTCGGGACATACCCAGTTGCCAGCTAACCGAGGCAAAAGAGCAAACGCCGCCAGACCTGCTAACACAATTGTCGCGGAGAGTCGTCGCATCATGGCAACCTCAAAACCCGCTTTTTAGACTGTCCGCTGCGAGGGAAGGTTTCCGACGTTCATCCCTCACGCAGCAGCACCGCGCCGCAACTCTCGCACATGCCCGCGTCACCCACAATCGTCGTCTGCGCCCCGCAGAACCCGCAGCGGCGGTCTTCAAACATCGTCGGCTCGCCGCTCGCCGCCCGCGCAGGGGACGCCCGCTTGCGCGGCAGCCGCCGGCGCGGTCCGCGCTCTTTTGTCAGAACGTCGAAAAGACTCAGTTGGTTCCCGGCTGATGATGCGTCGTTCATGGTGCAACAACCTCTACAACTTTGCGCCCCGCAGTTCAAATGCGTTCTTGATGAGGTTCACACGCGCCGGCTTGCCGTCAGGGTTCAGAAACACCTCGACGACATCGAAGCGACAATCGCGGTTTTGGATGTTGTGCTGCGCGACGTAAGCGAGGGCAGCGTGAGAGACTTGCTGTTGCTTTTTAGCGGTGATAGTTTCCTGCGGACTCGTTGGGTCATCGGAGCGTTTGGAGCGCACCTCCACAAAGACAACGGTGGCGCGGTCTTCGGCGACGATGTCCAGTTCGCCGGAGCGCGTGCGCCAGTTGCGCGTGAGGATGCGGTAGCCCTGGCTTTGCAGAAACCGCGCCGCCACGTCCTCCGCCGCCTGCCCGCGCTGTTTTCGGTCAACGGCTGTCTTCATCGGACAGGATGGACAGGACGAACGGGAGGAGGGATGAGAGAGGAATGTCCTGAACAAGTTGAGGCATCCGCCTTTTTCATCTCCCATCCTGTTTCATCCTGTTCGTCCTGTCTCAGGTTTACAGTCCGAACAACTCCTTCGCATTTAGATAGAGGATCTGCTCGCGCTGGCGCGGGGTGAGGTCAGCGTCGCGCACCATGCCCAGCACGTTGGCAGGGCTGGTTAGCGGATGCCCGCTGCCGAACAGGATGCGGCGGTCACCGCGTTCGCCCATCCCCACGACGGCGCTGCGGAGTTTGTCGCGCTCGTTGTGGGCGGAGGTCGGCACAACGTAAATGTTGAGGTTTTCCTTTGCAGCGTCAATCCCCAGATGCCAGTCGTGTCCGCCCATGTGTGCCATGAGAAACTTGAGCGAGCGATACTCCTGGGCGACCTCCACCAGCGCCTGCACGCTGTCCCCGCCCCAGGTGTGCACTAACACCGGCTTGCCGTAGCGCCGCGCCGCCGTCAGAATCTCTTTGGACGCCAGCGTGTTGATGAGATGCCCGCAATACTCGCTGTGAAAATACAGCCCGACAAACTGCGACCTCCCCAGATACTTGCGCATCTCTTCGATGGACTCCTCGATGTAGTTGGGGTTGACGACCACGTAACCCAACATACGCGGCTGCCCCTCAATCACCGCCGCCAACTTGCGGTTGCCCTCGATGAAGTTCGACACCACCGCCTCCGCCGCCGCGAGGGCGCACTTTTCGATGTCGAACTTCTCCAACAGTTTGTTCGTCGGCTCCACGCCGATGCTGCGCGTCGGAAACGCCCAGGAACCCAGATGCGCGTGGACATCTATGATCGGCACCTCAGCACCTCAACGTCTCAGGGGTTCAAGCAACGGCAAAGGCAAGCACAAGTCGTTGCCTGAACCCCTCAAACCCACATCCCGTCGTTTCAACTCCGCCCCGTAATCAACCTGCGGATATTCCCGCCCAAGATCGCCCCCTTCTGTTCGTCGCTCAACTCCGAGGACACGATGGGCAGCAGCGCGCTGGAGAAATACTTGAGCGGCGCGGACGAACCGAACACCAACCGCTCCGCGCCAATCTCGCTGACGGCCAGTTCAATCACGTCGGGAGAATTCAGCATGTGCGTTTCCAGATAAATCTTCGGGTCGTTCCTCATCACCGCCAGCGCTTCCCCCAAGTTCACGTAGTTGACGTGCGAGATGATGATGGGCGCAGGCAGGAAACTGACCATGTCCGCCAGCCGCGAGATATCGCCCAGTTGCGGCGTCGGAATGAGCATCGGGATATGTTTGCCGCCCAAGTAGGTCACGATGTCACGGAACGGCGCGAAGTAGAGAGGCCACCCCTGATACTCGGGAAAAAATCGAAAGAAGCGAAAGCCCTGCTGCAACCGCTTGTCAATCTCAGCGATGCAATCAATGTATTGGCGCGGGTCCACCGTCGCGACGGGATAAAGCGTTTGCCCGTGTTTGGCAGCGACCTGAAACGTCTCTTCGTTGCCGATCCGGTAGTCATAGAGGATCGCCGTCGTGGATACGCATAACGCCCGCACGACGTTGTTCGCTTTCATAATCCCGACCAGCGCCTCCACTGAGGCGTCAATCCGCCGGTGCTGCCAGAACCCAAAAATGGTGTTGCAATCAATGATGGGAAGACCGTTTGCCATGCCTTGTTTTCCTCTCGTCTCAGCGGTTGTTGTCTGAGTTTAGCACAAACGGGGAGAGTTTGCAAATGGATATTTTTGTGATATGATGGAGGTGCACAGACAAATCGGATAGCAAAGAGGAGGGGTTGCTTGCGGCAGTCGCGGTGCGACATCGGCAGCGCATCCCGATGACGATAGAGGAGTTCAAAAGGCTTCCAGAAGATTCGCTTCGACGCCGGAGTGCCGTGGTCTTGGACCGTGGACCAAGGCAGCCCAACTATCGGAGAGTATCAATGGACGCGAAGGGTTAGAACTCAATCTGCAAAGTTTGCTGTAACGGTTATCGGTGACTTGGGTGGTGGATAGCATCACCTCCAGAATAACTCCGCGTTCGACTTGCCAGAGATGTAGCGGCAGAGGAAAAAAGGAATGACGGCAACCGCGTAACGTTTGTTACCGATCGTAATGACCAGCGCCCGTATCAGTGCAAACCTGTTATTATTCGGCTTTTTTCTTCTCGGCTGTGGCTGTTCCGCTACCAGCGAGGGCAAGACGCGCCTGCGCGTGTGGAGCATGTGGACGGGCGATGAGGAGAAAGTGTTCCGCGACCTGCTGCGCTACTACGAGCGCACGCATCCGCACATCACCTTCGAGAACGTCAGCACCAACTACGAGGACAGCAAGACCATCCGCGCCATCATCGCGGGCAGCCCGCCCGACTTCTGCACGATTGCCGACCCTAAACTCATCGGGCAATTGGCAGCGAACAACGCCCTCAGGTGTCTTGACGACCTCTTCAAAAAGCAGGGCTTTCGCCGTGAGGCGTTCACACCCGGTTCCATCGGGCAATGCCTCTACAAAGGCAAACTCTACGCTATGCCCTACCTCGTGGACTGTTACGCCCTGCTGTGGAACAAGGACGCTTTCATCGCAGCCGGGCTGGACCCCGAACGTCCCCCGCGCACCTTGGACGAACTTCAGCAGTTCGCCGTGCGCCTGACGCAGCGCGATGAAAACGGCAACCTCACGCGGCTGGGCTGCCAGATTGAACCACAGCACTACGGTCTGCTCCTTGCCGTCTTCGGGGGGCGGCTCTACGACCCCGAGCGCGATGCCATCACCGCCGACGACCCGCGCAACGTCGCAGCCCTCCGTTGGTATAAGCAGTTCCTCGATGCGCAGGGGGGCTTGGCGAAAGTCAACGCCTTCTCGCAAGGGTTCGGTTTGGGGCAGAGCGCGAACAACCCCTTCTTCGTGGGTAAGATCGCCATGATGGTCAACGGTCAGTGGAACCCCTACTGGGCGTTCAGATACGCGCCCCGTCTGCGCTACGGCGCCGCCGCGTTCCCGCCTCGCACCGCCCAACCCCCTTACACCTGGCTGGGCGGTAACTTCTTCGTCATCCCCACCGGCAGCCGGCATGTCCAGGAGGCATGGGACTTCTTCGCCTGGATGCAGACCGACGAGGCGCAGTTCCGCTTCGCGGACACCATGCACGGCGTCCCCAACACTTTCACCGCGCTGCGCGACGAGCGGCTACGGCGCGGCGAGTCGTGGCGCCCCGTGTTCGGCAAGTTCCTGGACATCGCGGGCAGCCGCAACGCCGCCTACTTTCCCGTGTTGCCCATCACGGGTTTTTACGACAACCTGATGACGCACGCGGTCGAAGCCGTCGGCTTCGGCAGCAAAACCCCCGAAGATGCGCTGCGCGATGTGCAGGAGCGCGTGAGTCGGGAGTATGCGAAGTGGCAATAGGAGGCAGGGGTTGCAAGGGACGGCGCGGCAGCGGAGTCAACAGCGGAGCGACGCGGTTGCCGTCGTTTAGGCGTGGACTTGACTTGCGGCTTCGTTTGTGATGATATATGAACTAAACTTTTGCGTTTCCCTTCCGTGTCCCTTCGCAGGCTTGATGCCTGCGAGCGATCGCAACCGTAAGGGTTGCGGCTGCCCATGCGGGGCGGGACGCAAAAGTTTAGTTCAGAAGCACCGTGAGCAACAGGGCTATCGCCCTCTTCCAAACTGGATTTGAGCGGAGGGCGGCAGCCCCGCCGTTGGGGGGACCCGATGCGTGTCACATCGTTTTTGATCCTCGTTTTTACCTTCCCTTGCATCGTCTGCGCTGCTGACCGCTCGAGAGACAAGGGGAAAGAGACGGACCTCATCAACTATGTCGCGCTGGCGTCGGTGCGGAAGGTGGCGGTGGTGCCGTTCGTGGCGTTGGAGCGCCCGATACCGCGAGTGGGTTTCTACAGCGCGACGCGACAGGAGGAAGAGAAAAAGCGGTGGGAGGAAGAAAGGGCAGCGGCGGCGGAGGTGGCGCGGGCGGTGTCGGCATCGCTGCCGAAGACGTTCACGGAGTGGCGACGGTTTGAGGTCGTTGACCCGAAGGTCGTGGAAGAGACCCTGAACAGTCTGCACCTTAAGCCGTCTGACCTGGTGTGCACCCGACCCGACGGCAAAACGCTCACGGCGCACGCTGAGGGCGTGCGCGCGTTAAGGGGGGCGCTGGGGGTGGACGCGGTGCTGCTGGGGGGGGCGGACGTGCGAGTGATTCAGTATGACCACGAGGTGACGGTGCGCGTGGTAATGGTAGGCGATGACCCCGCCAAGCCGATGGTATCCGCCTCCGTTGCGGGACGCTCCCATCGGCGCGTGAAAGCCGCCGCGCAAGCCGCGCTGCTGATCACCATGCTGCTCTACCCCAGCCGCGACGCGCAGGCGGTGGACGAGATGCGCACGCTGGCGGTGATGGTGCTGCCCCCGCCAGAGGCGCTGTCCAATCTAACGCTGGACAATCCCGACCTCGTGGTGGAAGCCCAGTTGGATCTGACCCTGTCTGGACAGTTGAAGGCGCTGAACCACGAGACGGTTGCGCCCCAAGACTTGATGAGGGCGATGAAGCAGTTGCGCCTGTCGCCGGCGGATTTGCTCCAAATCTCCAAAGAGACCGCTGCCCTGCCGCAGGTGGACGCCGCCAAAATTCAAGCCCTCGCGCAACAGGTGAAGGCGGATGGCGTGCTGGTGGCGCAGATCTTGGACGTAGAAACGACCCTCAGCGGCACGGGGATGGGGTTGCCGTCGCTGATCCCCTACGTCGGCTCGCTGCTGCGTTCGCCGCTGTTTCGGCACAAAAGCGCCTACACCGTCCTGCGCGCCCAACTCATCGCGCCCGACAAACCGTATCCGATTTGGACCTACATCACGCAGGGGATGCCGCCCCGCAAGACGCTACGCAATCCCAAATACGCTGAAGACCTGACGCGCTTCTTCAGCGACCTGAGTGCGCAGATGATCTTCGACCTCGCCGGTCAGCCGTTCGCGCTGCCGAGAGCCGTCAAGTAATGGTCCATGGTCAATGGGTTCATCCGCCACCAACCGTGAACCGTTGAGCATGGACCGTTTTCCTGCCATGCCGCGTTTGGAGTTTTCCGTTGACGTGCGAGCGCCGCTGGAGCGCGTGTTTGCCTTCCATGTGGACGCAACCAATCTGCTCAAAATCACACCCCCGGACGCGCAGATGCAGATCATCGGGAACACCATAGTGTCACCGGGCGCGCAGATTCACTTGCGCGTGAAGATTCCCTTCATCGGCGAGACGGATTGGGTCAGTTGCATCACGGAGTTCAAAGAGAACGAGACCTTCACAGATGAGCAGGTGCGCGGTCCGCTGAAGCGGTGGAAGCACACCCACATCTTCCAGCCGATTGAAGGCGGCACGCGCATTACCGACATCGTGGAGTATGAAGCCCCCTTCGGCGCCCTCGGCGTGCTGGGCGACCGCTTGTTAGGGGAGCGACAGGTGCGGCAGATGTTTGAGTATCGGCAGAGACGGACGAAGGAACTGCTGGAGAGTGATGCGTGACGAGTGATGAGGGACGCATCACTTCGCCCTCACCACCACATTCGCCGGATAGTTCGACCCCGACTGGGGTAGGGTGAGGAAGGTGACAGTGCGCGTTTCCTGCGGGGCGAGAGCGACGGTGTGAAAGGTGAACTCGTGCGGGGGTTTCAGGACGGGGGTTTCGATGATGTTCTCCCCTACGACGAACGTTCCCGCAGCGGCGCCAGCGACGGGTTCGAAGACGAACTCCACTTTCGCCGAGACGGACAAGGGGTTGGTGATGCGCACCGTGACCGCATAGGTGACGCCGAAGTTGCCTTCCCACGAGCGTTTGCCGTCGGTGGAGCGGATGGGCACGCGCCCGAAGGGGATGAACGTCCAGTTGCCGCCAACGCGGTATTCGGCTTCCACGGTTTTGTCGACCTGGGGGAACGTCCACTCGGGCGACTCCTGCGGGCGCAGGGTGGGTTCGGCAGGCATCAGGCGCGTCTCCCCCCCGTCCACAGGCACGGTGCGCACCCGCACGAGGACGGACAGGCTGCCTGTCGGACATAGTTCGATCAGACCGCTTGCCGTCCACTGCGGCGGTAGCCGATGAACGATGAGGCGATAGGTGTGTTCAGCGGGGACGCGCACGTAGTAACCCAGCGCGCTTTCTCGATACGTCATAAAAGATACGGCGGCACGATGTCCCACGCCCATCTCGTCGGGGGCGGCGCCGCCGTTTCCCTCGATGACACCCACCTCAGCGTCCTGCTCGTTCAGGTTGACTAATTCTACCACGAGAGCCATCGGCATCGCGCTCACGTTTTTGTGATGATACAGCAAGCGGGACACCTTCTGGGGCGAGAGCATCGCCTCGCGGAGCGTCATCCGACGGGCGACGCTTTCGGGCGCGTTGCTGACGATGAGAGCGCGCGCAGCGGTCGGCGGGAGGGGGCGAGACTGGAGCGGCACCTCCGCCTGCAGGACGAGAGGGAGATAGTCAGGTCCCGTCATTTTGACCGGCACGCGCACGCGCGTCGGTGAAGCCCCATGCTCCGCTCGTGCGGCGTCCAACCCCACGGAGAGCGTGCTGCCCGGCTCCAGTCGCGCCGAGGTCAGAACAGCGTTGAGCACAGCGCGTTCGATGAGAGCGGCGGGCGCGCGGCGGTGGGTGACGTAGGCGGTGAGGTCGCCGTGCAAGCGCCCGGCGCGTTTCTTGACGGTGATAGTGACCCGCGCCGCCGCCCCGCCGCAGCGGAGTTGCACCGTCGTTTGACCGACGCTGCGCCCCGTCACCCTCAAGACTTTTTGTTCAACGTCCAGGTGCGCGGTGGCGATGGCAGCATCGGCTACCTCTGCCGTGAACTCTCCGCTGACGGTTGCCCCGAAGGTCACCTGGGTGTGTTCGCCGGAGGCGATGAGCAATGAGGTCTCGGAGACTGCCAGCAGCGGCTGCGACAGCGCCGCGCGCAGGTTTT
>JANWYM010000110.1:8786-10126 GCA_025055355.1 Abditibacteriales bacterium | reverse complement strand
GTCCCGTGATCCTCTTGTCATGGGAACGATTTAACATAACACAGACGGGGTGGAGCGTCAAGAC
Organism: Abditibacteriales bacterium; assembly: GCA_025055355.1. Classification (GTDB taxonomy): domain Bacteria; phylum Armatimonadota; class Abditibacteriia; order Abditibacteriales; family JANWYM01; genus JANWYM01. Next base: position 10,062 of record JANWYM010000110.1, on the reverse strand, counting down.
GCCCGTCTACTGCCGCTCCCGCCTGACCCGCTTCGCCGGCTTCGATGATGGCAGCACGGCAGACGGACTGCCAGCGGGAAGGAGCGTGAAGTTGACGTTGTCCACAATCTGCCCGCCGGGGGGCACCGTCAGGTCGCGCTGCGCGGTCTGGAAGCCGGACTTCTCGACGATGATGCGATAGAACGCAGGCGCGATGAACAGGCGATACTTGCCGTCATCGCGCGTGATGAAGATGTCACGAGCGATGTTGTTCGGCTGCTCCAACGCTGTGACGCGCGCGCCACTGACGGGATTGCCGTTAGGGTCGGTCACCCTGCCGCGCACGTTGAACGGCGTGCTGGGCGGCTCCACCGTTGACGCGGCTAAGAAAAACGTGAACGGCGGCAGCCCACCGATGATTTCAACGTTCAGCGCGATGGACTCATACCCCGCCGCGTTGACGACGACCGGCTGCGTCCCCGCAGGTGCGTTCAAGTTGAACACCCCACCTGCAACGGTCCTCGTTTCTTTCGTGCCGACGCGCACCGTCGCACCGACGATGCCCTCATGGCTCACATCATCCAGCACCCTGCCGCTGATAGGAATGAGGTCGCCCGACTTGAACAGGTCAATGGGCGGAAGTTCCACGATTTCTCCGGCGAGCGCCGTCACAGGAATCACGGTGCGCGTGTAGCCCGACGCCTCAGCGCGGAGCGACTGCGGGCCGGGCGTCACGCCGCTGATTTGAAACCGCCCGTCTTTGTCGGTGCGCCCTTTCAGGCTGCCGATTGTCACCAACGCATCCTGCACCCCTCTGTTCGTGCCGCTCTCGCGCACCAGCCCCGTAAACGTGCCTGCGCCGGGGGCGGGCACCAGAGCCACCTCGACATTTGCCGACCCGCCCTCTTGAATGCTGAATGAGTCATTGAGGAACGTTTCATACTCGTGCAGAGACACCGTGAGCGACACCCGCAGCGTCTGCGCCGTTTGCAACCGCCGCGTGGCGCTGGCGGAGGACAACACGGTTTGACGACGCGGCACGCTCACGTTGGTCAGGGCGAACTTCCCGTCCGCGTCCGTTGCCGTGCGGTTGCCGCCGAAGATGACCAGCGCGCCTTGCAGCGGCAGATTGGTCTGTTGGTCTTTCACCGTCCCCGTCAGCGTCACCCTGCCCGGCTGGGTGCTTCCTCCATTGCCACCACCGCCTGGGTTGATGGGCGTCACACTGCCGAACCCGCCGCCGCAGCCCGCGACGCTTGCCAGAACGCAGCAGCAAACAGCAACCAAGCCTCGCTGG
>JANWYM010000110.1:0-8776 GCA_025055355.1 Abditibacteriales bacterium | reverse complement strand
CCTATCCCTATTCGGTTCCTGGGTCCTATTGCGCAAATGACTCCACCACTCCATCACGCCACCACTCCACTTCTCCTACTTCCTCCTCGCCCGCACGGTCGCCACGACGCGGAAGCGCCGCAGGGTATAGCCTGCGCCGGTGCGGAACTGATAGGTTTGTCCGGGTTTCATCTTGACCGCTTGGTTGCCCGCGTCCAGGTCAATCAGTTTCAAGTTCACAGCAGACGGCACGCCGGACACATCCCACGTCAGCGTGACATCGGTGTGAGACAAATCTGATTCCACGATGAAGTCCCACGACTGCTCGCCCTTGTAAGGGGCGCGGATGTCGTAGGCTAATCGCTCGCTGACGCTCGCGGTTCGGAAGGGGAACGAGAGCGAAACAAACTGCCCAATCTCCGGCGGCTGCACGATGTCATGGACGTTATCCAGCCCTCGCGTCGCACCCCGCGTCACGCCGAACCCATTGTCGCGGTCTTTGGCGAGGGCGGACAGCGCGGACAACTTCACCCGCCACTCAATCACTGAACCTTTCTTCCCGCCGGGGGAACCCGTCGTCTTAGTTCGGCTCCGCTTCCCCTCATCTCCGAATTCCTCCATTTCCCAATTCCCCAACACGCGCTGCGCCAGCGACGCGGGCGCGGGGAAGATGAGCCTCGCGCCGTCCTGCTTGGAGCGGATAAAATAAGCGCGGAACGGTTCCACGAGCGACTGATTCGTCAGCAGCGTGAAGCCCTCCGCCTGCGAGTAACTCCAGATGCCCTGACTCAACACGCCTGCGGCGACGGCTTGGTCAATGGTGGCGTTCTGTTCGCCCTCGGCGTTACGGTAGCGCACGCGCAGGGCGCTGACGGTGTAGGCTCTGTTGTGCGGCACGCCGACCTGATTGAACCCGCGCAGCAAGGGAACAACGCCATCCTCAAAGTTCGGCAGCGGCACGCCCTGCACGGAGATCAGCGTGTCCTGCTCCAGCCGCAGCCACATCCCCACGCCCGGTCCGAGTGGCTCGCTCAGGTTCGGATAGATTTCATACTTGTTCTCGCCGGGCAGGTTGGGCTTGAACCGCGCCAGCAGCAGGCGGTTGCGCGGGATGCCCAACGCGTCGGCTTCATCCGACAGAATCGGCGTGAGGGGCAGGGACATCATGTTGAACCCCGCCGAGAACGTATGCGAGAGTGTGATGACATCGAAGGACGCGGAGAACAGCGTCGCATAAAAGCCCCAGCCCACGTTGCGCCTCACCGTTACGACTCTGCCCTCCGTCGGCGTGAACTGAATCGTGATCTGCGTCGGCTGGCGGATGCCCACATCCGAGCCGAAGTTGAACACGCCGCGACGCACCCGCGTCGTCCGCGTCCCCACGCCGGGGATGGTGACCGCAATCTCCCCCTCATCGCTGTCCAGCACCGCCCCGAACAACTGGTTGTTCGAGCCGATGTCACCCGAAACGCCGTAGGGGAAGATGATGCGCCGAAAAGAGTCCTCCGCAAAAATGTCAATGGTGATGCGGTTCGCCCCACCGATGTTGAAGAACTGCGGCGCAATCGCCCCGATGCCGTCCACGATGTCCGCCTCATTCCCCTCCTCCGCGAACAAGCCCGAGTCGGGGTCGTTGGGGTCGCAGGCAACTTCGTCGTTGCTGTAACACAACTGCGCCGTGGTTTGCAGCGGGGTCTCATCGCCATTGACCTCGGTGCGGTAGTAGTAGAGGGCGATGATGATGCTGATGTCCTCGGGGAAGGGCAGGTTAAAGGCGTAGAGTTTGTTGCCCATCGAGATGCTGGTGTCCAGCACGTGCTGGCGGCGATACCAGTCGGTAAACGTCAGCCCCTCCACAATCGACATGATGTTCATGGCGATTTGCTTGAGCGCGGGCACGTTGCCCGACAGCGGCACGGCGTCGTTGGGGTTGAACTGCTGGTAATAGACGCTGTTGAACTGCGCGAAGAAGTTGGGGTTTTCCACGTAGACCTTGAGCCACGCCGACAGGCTCATCCCAATCCGCCACGGCGTCATGCCGTCGTAGCCCGTCGGCGGATAGAAGGTGCTGTTGCCCAGCGGGGGCTGGTTGTTCATGTCGTAGGTCTGGATGAAATAAAACGGGTCATCACGGGGGTCGAAGTCTGGGAACAGCCGCATGAACGCGAGGAGGGCAACGGTCTGCGCCCAGCCTTCTTCCCACGCGTCAAAGGAGAACATCAAACTGCCGTGAAAGGCGTGAACGATGAGGTGCAGCAGGTTGAGCGCATCCGCCTGAAAGTTGCCGAAGAGCAGGGGCGGAATCAAGATTTCGTCAGTGGAGACATTGTAGAATCCCCCTTCAATCTCGCGGGCGGGAGACTGGCCCAACTGCTCCAACGCCTGCGCCAGATTCTTCTCGATGCGAATAGTGATGGTGCGGCTCTGGGCAGGCAGTCCGTAGATGCTCTCAACGACAGGGATGGCTTGGTTGAGGAAGTCGCGGAACTGCCGCTCCTCCTGCGCGGTGAACCCCTGAAACACGAACGAGAGCCGCCCGCCGCCGAACTGCCGCTTGACCCCCCCCCTCCCCCCCTTGCTAAGGGGGGGCATAGAGGGAGTCCCTCCCTTGCTAAGGGAGGGCGTAGGGGGGGTCGGTTCCAGCCCCGGCAGGATGGGTTGCCCATTGCGCACGTTGACCAACACGCGGTCAAAGCGCATGGGCAACATGCGCGGGCGGGCGCGGCGCAGCGCGCGCATGATGCGCTCGACGGCGGGATGCATCTGTCGCCGCAGCGCCATGCTGCACCGCACGGCGGTCTGCTGCACGCGCTGCTGCACCTCTGCCGCGCTGCGCGCCCCCGTCACGTCCACCGGAATCGCGCTGACCAACCCGCGCGCGATGGCATCGTGCGGCACGTTGGACAACATCTCGTGCGTCGCGTGGTCGCCCCACGCGGCGCGGCTCCCTAACGCAAACGTCAACAGAGCCAAGCCAAGTTGCAGATAAGTCCTTCTGAGCATGAATCTTACCTCCCGTCTTTCCCCCAACAGGGGAAAAGTCCCAAAACGGATACGTTGGTGCATCTCACCCATTCGCGGATACTCCACTAAAAGTTGATACTCAACCGGCTCTCGATGGTCGTCGCCTTGTAGGCGTTCGACGCATCGCCGGAGGAATTGGAGACGCGGGCGAAAGTGGTTTCCCAGTCTATGCGGTCGCTGAGACGGTAACTGACGCCCAAGCCGAAATCCCGCCGCTTGGTGGAGGGCAAACCGCCGCCGCGGCTGTTCATGAAGCGCAGGTCGGTGAACAGGTTCAGCCGTTGCGACAGCGGGTAGGTGATGCGGGCGTCCAATGACGTGGTGTTGCTGCCGCCGAACCCGCGACTGCTCGGCAGCGGGGGGAGGAAGCCGCCGCCAGGAAACTGGCGCAGCACGCGGCTTTGCGTCCTGTTTGGCGGGTTGTTCGTCCCTTCGCTGCTGGACGACTTGATGCTGTTGAAGCCGAGAAGCAGGCTCAGCCCATCGGGGCGTCCCCACTGCACGTTGACGCTCAACATGTCGCTGCTGGTGCGGCTGCCGCTGTCCAAGAAAGTGTAATCCTGTTTTATCTTGTTGACCATCAGCGTCAGCATCTCGGAGAATCGATACTGAAAGTCGAGGCTGAAATCGTTCGACGTGCTGTTGGCGACGAAGCCGGTGCCGGCGTTGGTGCTGCGGTTGAAGCGCAAACCCAGCGACCACTTGTTGGTGGGGCTGGGCGTGTATTGAATGGCGAGCGAATCGTAAGACCCCTTCGTGCGGTAGATGCCGCCGGGCGGCGTGGTGGGGGGGTTGGTTGTTTGTGGCTTGGGGACGTTGGTGATATACGCCCGCGACAGCGCCGCCGTCGCCGGGTTGACTGGCTCGTAGCCGAGAAACTGCACGTAAGGCATCCCCGGCGCCGACAGAAACGGATAACGCGGCAGCAGGGCGGCGAACATCTGGCTTCGACTCAGCGGCGTGTCGGCAACCGGACGCGACTGGATGGTCGGCAGCGGCGCGAGGCTGGTTTGCGTGTCCGTTTTGGGAGGCACGGGCACGGCGGGGGAGGCACCGCCCCCGCTGCCCGGAAGCGCGTTGGTCACGCCGGGGGCGAGCCGCTGCGTCGTCACGCCGAAGGGCGTCGGTAAGACGGTCACGCCTGCCTCGCCTTCCATCGGTGTGTTGGTGACGCCGGGCGCAATCAGCGTATTAGGGAACAGCGGCGCGGGGAAATCGGGAAGCAGCCCGCCCGGCGCTTGCATTGTCGGGAATCTGCCCTGCTGCCCCCCGAAACCGCCCCAACTGCCCCAACCCGAACCGCCCCAACCGCTGGCGCCGCCGAAACCGCCTGATGAACCGAACCCGCCCACGCCCCACGGGTTCGAGCCGCCAAACAATCCCCCATAACTGCCGTAACCACCGTAACCAAGGTAACCCCCATAACCCCCGAAGCCGCCGCTGAAAGTGCCACCGAAGCCGCCGTAACCGTAGCCAAACCCGCTGCCGTAGAACCCACCGCCGACGCCGAACGCGCCGGTGCCCTGCCGCCCGTTGCTCTCGGTGTCCGACAGGTAACGGCTGAAGGTGAAACGCAGTTTTGGTTGTCTGCCGCCCTGTTTCTCATCGCCCTTCTGCCACAGCGCGATGTAATCAATGCTGATGCTGTTGTTCACCGAAATCGAGTCAGTAATGTTGCCGGTTTTGACTGCGATGCCGTTGAAGTCCGCCCGCAGGCGCAGGTTTCTGCCGAAATCATAATCTAGCCCCAGGCGACGATTGAGCGTGGTCGAATTGATGGTAGTGCCGGCGGGGATGCCCGCTTGACCCGTTGACGGATAAGTCTGGTTGTTCGCGCCCATCATCGCCTGGAGGCTGAACCGACCGCGCGCGAGGTTCAGGGAGAGGTTGTTGGTGCTGTAAGAGTTGGCATAATTGCCGCCACTGTTGGAGGACTGGTTGTGGCTCAACGTTACGGTGAACTCGCGCCGCGCCGGGCGCTCGCTCGGAGCAGGCGGCATGCCGTAAGGTGAGCCGAACGGACTCAGCCCATAAGGACTTTGACCGTAGGGATATATCCCACCGCCGTAACTGGGATAGGTGGGATAACTTGTTCCCCCGTAAGGCAAGCCGAAGTCCGGCAAGCCGCCCATGGGGAAGTTGGGATTGATGATGCCACCTCCTGACGGTTGTTCGCTGCGCTCTGGCTTGGGGTTCAACTCCACGCCGAACAGTCTGAAGGGCCGCAAGGTGAGGTTGAGGTGACGCTGATTAGATTTGTAGGTCGCTGCGGTGCCAGTGCCGCCCGACTGGTAAGGTCCAACGCCAATGAAGTAACCCCCACTATTGTTTTGCAGGTTGCTGAACCCGCCGGTGAGACTGTAAATATCCGTAGGGGCACCGAACTGGAAGTCCAGGTTGATGCCCTTTTCCGTCGCCGAGCGGCTCAGGAACGCGCTACTTTCAATCGGCTGGAACCGGTCGGACACGCTGCGCACCCCGCCGCTTAGACTGAGCCTTTTGCCGACGCGCCCCTGACTGCGCAGGCTGAAGGCGACGCCCCCGCCCCCGCCGCCCGCCGCCGCGCCGCTGCGGGCAAGTTCAAAGGCAAACTGCCAGTTTTTCTTCCACTGCCACACGGCATCGAAGCCCATCACTGAGCGGTCGCCCGCAATCGTTGGCTGCGTCGTTTCGCTGACGAGGTTCTGGGTGTATTCCACCACGATAATCTGCCCCACCGCAATCGGGCGGAAAAAGGTAATCGTGCCAGTGAAGTAGTCAATGTGATAATCCCCGTCCTGCTGAATCGGCGTCGGCTGTCCAGTGGATGGGTCGGTCACGTAGCGCACGTCGGGTCTCTGAATGACCGCCTGCACTGTGACGACTTCGCTGCCTAACACCACCGGACGGTAGTTGAGTTGGAACGGACCAACGGAGTTCGTGCCTGAAAACTCCTGACGGAAGCGCGGGTTGCGGGGGGGCGTGATCGTTCTGGGCAGGCGGGGCGCGCGCTGCGACAGATAGGTGAGCCCCAACTTCGCTCGCTCCGAGAGGTCGTATGTCCAGCGCAAGCCGTAAACAACGGGCGCCTTTTGACCAGGCACGCGCACCTCGTAACTGACGGCAATGGTGGAGGTGGGCGGAATGGCGCCCCGCAGGAACATGAGCGTGCCGAAGTCGTAGTCAATCGTGTAGTCCACGCCGCGCACCTGCGGGCGCTCGTCCACGCGCACGATTTCCGTTTCAGGGACGATGGGGCTATCGGGCAGGGCATACGGACCGGGGGTGCCGTTGCCAGGAAACACCGGCGGCTGGCGGTTGATGCTGCCCGAGAGGCTGAACGGGTTGATGTAAGTCGCGTCCTTTTGCGCCGCCAGCAGGCTGATTTTCCCCTTTTTGCCCCAGCGATGGTCGAGGGTGAAGCCCCGCAGCGTCCCAAAAAAATTGATGAACTGGTTGCCTGTAAAGGTGACGTTCAAATCGCCGAAGGCAACGTCAAAGTTCTTATTGAACTTGGTCATGCCCGGATAGGACAGCAGCCAGCGCGACTGCCCGGAGTAGAACTGACTGCGGCTGATGTTGGCTTGCAGGTAAACGTTACCGATCAGCGGACCGTTGATGTTGAGCATGGTCATGCTATCAAGCGGATAGAAGAAGACGTAGTTATCGTAGCGAAAGGCATCCTCTCCGCCGCGGACGGAGGATTTGCGGTAGGTGAAAACCTGCGAGCCATGCACTTGCAGCGTCTCACGGGGGCGCGGCAGCGCACTCCTCTTCGCCGGTTGTTCCGCCAGCATCGTTGGGGGTTCTGCGGGTTCAGCGGACGGCTGCGGGGGGGATTTTTGGGGGTCTGCTTCTTTCTGGCTCTCCGTTGGAGGGGGAGTGTCTTTTTTCTCCTGTTCCTCCTTTGGCTCTTTCTGATTGTCTGGCGGCGTTTGCTGCGCTCCCGCCAGAGTGCCCAGACAAGTCAACGCTAAAATGAGAAGCACCACACGGCACAACATACTTCACCCTGCTCCCTGCCCCGTTGGACGGGGCTCCATGGTCATTCGCTTTTTGAATGATACCCCGATTGTTACTTTTCAAATCCTCAGCGGTTGGAGGATGGCGTCGGGATACCGCCCTGAAGCCTCTCGCCGGGGTCGCTGACGAAATCTTTGCTTTCCGAGTGGGACGGAAGTGGAAAAAGCAGGTGGGAGCGTTAGATGAGGGGGAAGGAGAGGTAAAGTGAGGCATTACGTGATGCCTCGCGACCAAATAGATTATCCCATCCCGGCAACCAGGTCCTCCACCGCGCAGGAGAAAGGGTCCGGAACGTTTTCCGATAGACTCTAAGAGCCTATCCGACAACCGAGTAGCGCAGGCTTCCAGCCTGCCTGAAATGCCGACAGGATGTCGGCGCTAAGAGGTTCTCCGATAGGATCTAAGGAGCGTCAAAGTACAGGGTCTGGTCCCACTTCATGTGTTCGGCGCGGCTGTGACTGGACAGCGTGGCGCGCAGCCGATAAGAGTCGCCCGCTCGCAGTCTGTCTTTGCCCAGCAAGGAGGCGGGCAACTCTACAAGGACAGTGAAGCGCGTCCAACCGCTCCACTCGTGGCACGGGACGGCTGTCCCTTCGAACGTTGCCTTGCCGCCTGGACCAAATCGAATCCGCAGCGGCTTCCTGCCGCCGCTCAGATGGATGGTCCACTCCATGCGTTCGCTCTCAGGAATGATACCACCCGCATAGAGGTTTTCATCAACGTAGTCCATGGCGTAGAGGGCGAGGTAGAGGGTGTGCGCCTCCCAGCAGGCATAAAGGTCGGCGAACGGGAATTTTGTCGCGCTGCTCACGAACGCGCGTGCCTTGTCCCAGACGCGCAAACCGGCGGTCGGGTTGGCAGGTGCCGGGGGGATGCGGAGGGGTCGGGGTTCGGGATGGGAGCAGCGGTGCAGGTCCGTGAGGTTCAGCGAGGCAGCCGTGGCGGTCAGTTCTTCGTAGGGTCGGTCGTGGATGTCCACCAGCCCCATGTTGAAGTTCTCACCGTCCCCGCGCCCGTGCGTCGGTTCGTCGTAGTATTGAAACCAGTGCGCGCCTACCACGTAGGGGAGTGACGCAAGGGCAGTGAGGTTGTTGCGGAATCCCTCCGCCCGTTCGCGCTGCGTAAGCACCGTTGGGAAATTTGTGATGCCCTGGGGGTTATTCTCGTAGCGGTTCTTGTTGCCGCTGCGATTCTCCATCGCGCAGAAGTAGAACTCGGTGACCAAGATGGGCTTTCCCGTCAGGCGGTGGAGGGTGTCGAAGTAGAACCGCGCGTTGGCGCCATCGGTCCAGTCCGCGCCGTGGTTGGTGGAGATGACGTCTACGTAGCGTCGGGCAGCGCGCGCCACGGCTTGCGGGTAGAAGTCATGATAGCGGTCGCCGAGGATAAGGTGATGCTTATCGTAGCGGCGGATGGTGTCGTGCATAAGGCGATAGTAGCGCTCCGCCAGTTTGAATGTGAACTTGTTGATGACCGCCATACCCCGTCCGCCCGGTTTCAGGGTCAGGCGAGCGTCGCGCTCCAGCGCCTCGAAACTGCGGGCGCTGCCTGTATCGAAGTCGCGCTGCAAGCGGGCAAAGTCGTCGCTGTAATGCTCACGAAGCAGACGCAGCAGAACGCGACGCGTCACGTTGTGCGCTGGCTGCTTAAGGTAGTAGAGGAAAAGCGTGTCGTCCCACCAGCCCAGTTCGTTGTCAGTGAAGTAGCCCAGCAGATGAGGGTCGTCCTTGAACGGGGTGAGGCTCTCGCGCGCCAGTTTGTCCAGTTGCTT
>JANWYM010000010.1 GCA_025055355.1 Abditibacteriales bacterium | reverse complement strand
TGCTAACGTCCCAACGTGCCAACCTGCCGACGGTATATTGTGGAGGTCGTGATTGAACGTCCAGCAGGAACTGGAACAGGAGTGGGGAAAACGAGCGTTTGAGGTTTCGTCGGAGCCGTTTCAGGACGGCTTCAATCGCCGCTCCATCATCGGCGCATTATTTCTGGCGTTCATCATGCTGCCGGGGGCGATTTACGTCGGGCTGGTGCTGGGCGAAGGCATGGGCACGGCAGCCCAGTGGGTCACGATTGTGCTGTTCGGCGAAGTCGCCCGTCGCTCGTTCACGCGGCTGAGTCGGCAGGAGATTTACGTCCTGTTCGCGCTGGGCGGGGCGCTGGTGGTGGGCGGCGGACCGTTCTTCTCGCTGATTTGGCATCAGTATCTCGTGCAGGGCGCGTCGGAGCCGGAGACGTTCGGGATTTTGCATGAGATTCAGAAGCACGTATGGATTGCGCCCCCGCGCGGCTCGCCTGCCCTCGTCAACCGCACCTTCTTTCATGTGGACTGGCTGCCCGCTATCACCGTCGTCGTGCTGTCGCAGTTGTTGGGGCGTATCAATCATTTCTGTCTCGGCTACATGCTGTTTCGCCTGACCTCCGACGTAGAGCGCCTGCCCTTCCCGCTGGCGCCTGTCGCCGCGCAGGGCGCGACCGCCTTAGCCGAATCCTACGACGCCGAAGGCTCCTGGCGCTGGCGCGTGTTCGGGATTGCGACGACCATCGGCATCCTGTTTGGGGCAGTCTACGCCTTCATCCCCACCGCCACCGGAGCCATCATGAATTATCCCATTCAAATCCTGCCCATTCCGTTTATTGATTGGACACAGCGGATGGAGAACACTTTTCCCGCCAGTGTCTTCGGGTTGAACCCCAACATCGGGTTGGCGTTCGCGGGGTTTGTCATGCCGTTCTGGACAGTGATTGGCACGGTGGTCAGTTCGCTCGCTGTCAACCTCATCGCTAATCCCATTCTATATCACCTCGGCGTGCTGCACACCTGGAAGCCCGGCATGGGGCTGGTGGTAGCGCGGGTCGTTAATGGCTACGATTGGTGGATGGGGTTCGGCATCGGCGAGGCGTTGACCGTCGCTCTTATCGGTATGATCGCGGCGGTCGGCACGTTGAAACGTGCCAACGTGCCGACGTCCCAACGTGCTGACGCGCTGCCAGTGCTGCCTGGCAAACATCGCGGCGACTTTCCGATGCCTGTGGCGTTTGTTCTGTGGCTGCTTGCCACGCTGGGGCTGGTGGGGCTGTGCCACAAGTTAGTGCCGACCTTCCCCTCGTGGATGTTGATGCTCTACGGTTTCCTCTGGACGCCGCTCAATTCCTATATCTCCGCCCGTATGATCGGGCTGACGGGACAGGGCATCAACTTCCCCTACTTGCGCGAAGGTTCGTTCATCTTGGCGGCCCGGCAGTTCGATTATCACGGCGTCGGCATCTGGTTCGCGCCGATTCCGCTGGGCGACCACGGCGGCTACGCGCAGTTCCTCCGCGAAGCCATTCTTACCCGCACAAAAATCACCAGCCTCATCAAAGCCGAGGTGCTGGTGTTCCCGCTGCTGCTGGGGTGCAGCATCATGTTCTGTTCGCTGTTATGGCGCATCGCCCCCATCCCGTCGGCGGCGTATCCCTACGCGGCGAAGATGTGGCCCATCGGCGCGTTCAACACCTGCCTGTGGGCGTCGTCCACTGTGCAAGACGGGAGGAGTTTCATCGAAGAAGCCATCACCCTGCCTAAGATTGGCTGGGGGTTGGGCGTGGGACTGACGCTGTTCGGCATCACCTGGTTGTTTAAGTTGCCTACGCTGTTGTTCTACGGCTTGATCGGGGGCGTGGGCTATCCGCCAGAGAACTGCATCCTTCTTCTGACAGGTGCGCTGTTGGGGCGCTTCTACTTCGTCAAGCGCTTCGGTAAGGAACAGTGGCGCATGTATACGCCCATCCTCGCCGCTGGCTTCGCCTGTGGCATGGGGTTGGTGACGATGGTGTGCGTGGGGTTAAGCATGATTGTCAAGTCGGTGATACAATCGGTCTATTAACTGCTCGCTAAACTTTAGCGTTTTCACTTTCGCTGAGAGCCTATCCCCACAGGGGACGCAGAGTCTCTGCGGCTCTCTGCGTTCAATTGAAGGGGTTGGGGGAGGGGAAAAAAGGTGTCAGCAACTGCGTCACTTTTGGTTTTCTCACAGCCGCATGAGTTCCAGTTCCTTCCGTTGGGGCGTAACGCTCGACGGTTCACCCGCGTCGGCATCAATGAGTTCATACCGCGTGTTGCGCCGCACGGGCGTGTATCCCGCGTCGCGGATGAGGCGATGGATTTCTTCGAGTGGCATACAGAACTTCGTCCCCGCCGCGCTGACGACGTTCTCTTCCATCATCAGCGAGCCGAAGTCGTTGTTGCCGTATTTAAGCGAGATTTGCGCGATCTTCGCCCCCTGCGTGACCCACGATGCCTGGAGGTTGTCAATGTTGTCTAACAGCAGCCGCGCCACCGCCGTCATGCGCAAATACTCGTAACCCGTCGCCTTGCGCCAGCCCTGTTTCATCAGACGCTCGCCCAACACCGTCTCGTGCGGCTGGAAGTTCCAGAGGATAAAAGCGGTGAAACGTCCCGAAGGTTGAGGGTTGGTGGTTGAGGGTTGAGACCCCCTCGGACTCTCCCCCTTGCTAAGGGGGAGATGGAGGGGGTCGTCGCCGTTCCATTGCCCCATTGCCCCATTGCCCCATTTGCCCTTGAGCGCTTCGTCCTGCACCTCACGCACGCGCAGAATGTGTTCAATCCGATGCTCCGGCTTTTCCACCGAGCCGAACATCATCGTCGCCGTGGTGTTCATGCCGAGGCGATGGGCGGTGCGGTGAACGTCGAGCCACTCGTCCGTCGTGTCCTTGCGGAACGCCAGTTCACTGCGCGGTTCGTCCACGAGGATTTCCGCGCCCGCGCCGGGAATCGAGTCGAGACCGGCAGCGCGCAGGCGCTTCAGGCACTCCTCAATGGAAAGGCGCGAGATGTGGGCGATGTAAATGATTTCCGTGGCACTGAGAGAGTGGAGGTGAATCTCAGGGAAGCGGTCCCGGATGGAAGAGAGGAGGTCCTCGTAATACTCGATTTTCAACTTGGGGTTCAGTCCACCCTGCATCAGCACCTCGCACGACTTGGGCGGATTGCCACCGGGCAGACTCGCGCCTACATCCACCAGTTCCTGACACTTTCGCAGGATGACCTCCTTCGGTAGCGTATAGCCCTCGGCGTGTCCAGGGGGGCGGTAGAACGCGCAGAAGTCGCACTTGACCCAGCAGACGTTGGTGTAGTTGATGTTACGCCCGATGACGTAAGTCACGATGTTTTCAGGATGCTTCTTCCGCCGCACGAAATCCGCCAGCGCGGACAACTCGATGAGGTTATGATGCCGATACAGCCGCATCCCGTCCGCAAACGTCAGCCGCTCGCCAGCGTAGACCTTCTCCGCGATGTCGCGAATGTCAGACATGAGTTATCGGGCTGAGGGATGCAAGGATACATTGCATCTTTGCATCCTTGCATCCTTGTCAAATCAGTTCCCGAATGACCTCGCCGCCTGGGGTGAGTCCAATGGCAGTGAGTTCCGTCGTGCCGATACCGACGCGCTCCAACACGGTGGCGGCAAGGTCGGCGGGCGTGACGGGGCGTTCGACGGGTTCGGCGGCGTGCTTGTCGGACGCGCCGATGACTTGACCGCCTTTGATGCCGCCGCCGGCGATGAGCGCGGAGTAACAGGCAGGCCAATGGTCGCGCCCCGCCGAGGCGTTGATCTTCGGCGTGCGCCCGAACTCACCAACCGCCAGCACAACGGTGGATTCCAGCAACCCGCGTTGATGTAAATCTTCGAGCAGGGCAGAGAGCGCGTCATCCAGCACCCAGCCGTAGCGCTCCTGCATGATTTCAAAGTTGCGGTAGTGATGGTCCCAACCGCCGTCGCCCGCGTCCTCTTCGGCTTCGACGTGCGCGCTCCAGTTGACCTGCACGAACGGCACGCCCGCCTCCACCAACCGCCGCGCCAGCAGGCACGACTGCCCGAACCGCGTCCGCCCATAGCGGTCGCGCACCTTCGCCGGCTCTTTGTCGAGGTTCAACACCTGCGTCGCCTTGCCGCCCGTCGTCAGCGAGAACGCCTCCTCATAAAACTTATCCACCGCCGCCGCCTCCGCGCTGCTTTGGAAGCGTCCGATGAGCGGGTCGAACTGACGCAGCAGCGCGACGCGCTTTTTGTAACGCTCCGTCGAAACGGTCTGAGGCAGCACGAGGTCACGCACTAACACGCCTTTGTCGGGGTCGAGCTCAACGCGGAACGGGTCATACGCCCCGCCCAACGTTCCCCCGCCCTCGCCCAAGATGTAGCGATGCCCCTGCTGCAAGCGGCTGCCGATGACCATGAACGGAATTAACGAGGTGGCAGTTTCCTTCACGCGGGACACAATCGCGCCGAGGTGGGGCGCGGCGCGTGAGCCGATGGGTGGCTTGCCCGTCAAGCCGATGCACCCGGCGATGCCGTGGTCGTTTTCGTTGTGGTGCAGCGAGCGGATAATCGCATACTTGTCGGCTTGTCGAGCGAGGCGCGGAAACAGTTCGCAAATCTCAATGCCCGGCACGTTAGTTTTGATGGGCGAGAACGGACCGCGATACTCAATCGGCGCGTCGGGCTTCATGTCCCACGTATCCAACTGCGACGGTCCGCCCCACAGCCACACCAAAATAATCGCCCGCTGCTTGTCGTTCTTCACCGCGCCCTCCGCTTTCAGGCGCAAAAAGTCCGGCAGCGTCAACCCCAACGCGCTGATGAACCCGACCTGCAAAAACGAGCGACGGCTGATGCCCTGACAGTAGGTTTGCGTTGTCGAACCGATTTCTAACATCGTCCCCTCCTCCACGACAGTCGGCTTGCATTATACCATTAGTGGGACGAAGATGCAAACGGCTTTCACCGGGCAAGGTTGACGAGGCTGAGGACAGAAGGTAGAATAAGAGACAGTGAAAGGAGAAGCACGCATGGCAACCGTTGTGAAAACCGAATATAAGCATCTCGAAGCCCGCCCGCACCCGTGGCGGAAGCAATTATACATCAAGGGGCGCAATATGACGGTATGGCAGTTGATCGCTCCCGCGCGCGCTGAGAATCAAACGCCTGAAGAGGTCGCTAAGGATCGCGGGTTGCCCCTGGAAGCCGTCCTGGAGGCTTACAACTACTATGAAAAGAACAAGGCGCTCATAGAAGCAGAAGTCGAAGAGGAAAAGCGTCGGCTCATTAAGAAAGGATATAAACTCGATTGACGACGCGGTTGAGTATCTACCCGGACGACTCCGCCGACTCCGATGTGCGCATTCAGTTTCTCAGGAATGCAGGACATATCGTTATCTCGCCGCGCGACGTTGGCATGA
Organism: Abditibacteriales bacterium; assembly: GCA_025055355.1. GTDB lineage: Bacteria > Armatimonadota > Abditibacteriia > Abditibacteriales > JANWYM01 > JANWYM01. Next base: position 17,774 of record JANWYM010000010.1, on the reverse strand, counting down.
GTCAGGCGGATGACCCCGTTCATCTCGAATATGCTGCCACACACGGCTATGTGCTGCTGACGTTTGACGGGGACGACCTTCGAAGGGTGGCATCGCGACTGGCAGGCTCAAGGGCGCGCCCACAGCGGCATCTTTGCCGTTTACTTCGACAATGACCGTCGCCGTGATATGAAATCCCCAGACATCGTCCGCGCCATTGACAACCTGCTGGCGTCTGGTGTGCCTATTGCCAACGAGTTCCGCATCCTCAACCAGTGGCGGTGATGACAAAGGTTACGCAGTTGAGCCGTCGGGCGCGATGTGTTATGAAGGAGCATTTGACGGGAGACACGAGGGCGTTGGCAAAGTCCTAACAAGTCGGGACGCTGACCCTACACAACTGGCTCATCGGCTGCCACATCATCGTCTTGGAGCAGCGCGGCAGCGACCGCTTAGGGCAGCAGGTCAGCGACAGCAATCGTGGCGTGCGGCGCGGCAAGGGGAGAAACGGTGTCCGTTGCCTTGAGCGTGGTGACGCTGGCATAGCCGAAGCCAAACGGCTGGTCAGGCATGGGGACGGGTTGGCGGTGGACTTCACATTGGTTGTCCAAGAGGTTGACAATCCAGTATTCTGCAATGCCCGCTTTCGCGTAAAGGCTCGCTTTGTCAGCGCGGTCATACGATAGTGATGTATCCGCGACCTCCACGATGAGGGCGGCGGTGGTGGGGTGAGCATCCCTGTAGTCCCGCACATTGCCTCTGATGACCGCCACATCGGGCTCGGGTTCGGTAGACTCGCCTAAGTCCAGCGGTAATTGCGTGGCGATGAAATACCCTTGATCAAACACCTTACGCAGCGCATCCCCTGTGAGCGTCACACAGACCCAGTGTAGAGTTCCCATCGGACTCATTTCGACGATCTCTCCCTCAATCAGTTCGACGTGCTTGCCATCAAACAATCCGATTTCTGCCATCTTGTAGTAATCGCGCTTCGTCCAGCGCAGCAGTTTGCGTTCAGATGTGACCATCGTTGCTCACCTCTCGCTTCTCATCATAACATCCCCGATTGGATATTGGATATTGGACATTGGTCATTGGTCATTACCTGGCTGCCGCCGCGAAGAACTTGAACACCTCCAACACCTCGTTGCCCGTGTTCTCAAAAACATGCGGCTGACTGGCGGCGTCAGCGGTGACGAAGAACTCATCACCCGCCTTAAGCGAGGTGCCGTTGAGTTTGCCCCGCCCGCGCCACACCAGCAGCGCGTAGCAGTCGGACTCGCAACTTTCAAACCTCGTTTGAACGCGCAGCCGCTTGCCGCTGAACTTGTCGGTCATGGTGGGCGGGTAAATCCAGTGTTCCACGCCGCCGCGTTGCTTGCCGTTCTCGCAAAGCGTGGGCGTGAGGCGGTAGCGCTCGAGGATGTCGGGCTGACGCGAGAGTTTCAGGTCAATCAACTTGAACGCGCTGTCCAAGTCAGGGAAGCCGGGGTGCATCTGCTCAGGCGACATCGGACGACCGGCGGCGTGGGTTTCCAACAGCGTGTAAACGTCGGACGGCTGCTGAATCTCTAAAGTGAGCGCGGAGCCGGGGCGGTGCGGAATGCCGGCGGGGACGTAGAAGCCCTCTTCGTAACGCTGATAAATCACGGGCGACAGTTCCAGCGCGTAGTCCGGTCCTTTGCGCACAGCGGCGATGAGTTGCTTGAGCGTCACGTCAGGATGCAGTCCGACGTGTGTGTAGGGCATGGACGCCTTCGGCTTCTCCAGAAAGTAGTAGGCTTCGTCCTTGCCGAAGCGATGCCCGACGAAGTGCTGCGGGAACTTTCTCACATGCTCGTCCTTCGCGTGGAAGTGAAAGACGATGGGTTCATACGGGTCGAGGATTTTGATGAGGACGCGGAACTCGCCGCCGTGCGCCTTGTTCCGTTGAGCACCGAGCATCACCTCGCCGCGCACTTTCAGCGCATCGCGCAAACTGAGGCGTTCGCCGGGGATGTCCAGGTAACTCAGCCCTTCGCCCACGATCGGGTGAGGATTGACGGCTTCGGTGGACGAGGCAATCCAGCGTTCGGGCGTGAACAGTTTCGTTTTGGGGTTGAACGTCCCGCCCGGCTTTTTGCTCAACCCCAGCCGCCCGCCGTCCATGTAGAAGCGGCGGGCGTAGGTTGGCTGCAAAGGCAGAAAACCTTTGGAGCGTTCAAGGATTTGGTCTAAGGCGGTCATGTCTCTCCTCTTTTCTTCTTGACTTTGACGTTGCGGCTGCTCTATAAATACCCCTGAACCTGCCGGGACAAAACGCAAACAGCCCGCCCCAGGTGCGCGTGCCAATGAGTTTTCCCCGTTTCGCCTCTAACTCTTTTCCACATACACCGTCTTCAACTCCGTGAAAAACTCCAACGCCGCCCGCCCCTGCTCGCGGGAGTGAGAACTGCTGTCCTTCATCCCCCCGAACGGGGCTTGTGGCTCGACGCCCGCCGTTTCGCCGTTGATTTTGACGACGCCGACGTCAATGCGGTCAAGGTAAGTCAGCACCGCGTTGACACTGCGCGTGAAGAGGCTCGCGCTCAACCCGTAGCGGCAATCGTTCGCCAGTTGAAGCGCCTCGTCCACATCCTTCGCGGGCAGGATGGCAAGCACAGGACCGAAGATCTCCTCGCACGCCAGCACCATGTCGGCGCGGACGTTGGTGAACACCGTCGGCTGAACGTAAAACCCCCGGTCGTAGAGTCCGCCCTTCAACACCTGCCCGCCGCAGAGAAGTTTGCCGCCTTCCATCCTTCCCATCTGAATGTTGTCCATGATGCTGTCCCTCTGGGCCTGCGAGACGACGGGGGGAACGAAAGTGTCCTCCTCATTCGGGTCGCCGACCTTGAGCGATTGCGTGCGGGCGACGACGCGCTCGGTGAACTCCTCGACGATATCGCCAACGACGATGGCGCGCGAGGTCGCCGTGCATTTCTGCCCCGCGTAGCCGAACGCTCCACGCACGGTGAGCTCCACGGCTTGGTCGAGGTCGGCATCGGGCAGGGTGATGGTGCAGTTCTTCCCGCCCATCTCCAACTGATACTTGACGTTGACGTTCGCTGCCCACGCCGCGATCTCGCGCCCGACGGTGTTGGAGCCGGTGAACGACACGCCGCGCACGAACGGGTTCTTCACTAACTCCTCACCCATCCCGCTGCCGCTGCCGGTGACGAGGTTCAACACGCCCGGCGGCAGCCCCGCCTCCGCGAAGATCTGCGTGAGCAGCACGCCGCAGTGGGGCGTCAAACTCGCGGGCTTGAACACCACCGTGTTGCCGAACACCAGCGCGGGCGCGATCTTCCAGAGCGGAATGGCGATCGGAAAATTCCACGGCGTGATGATGGACACCACCCCGAGCGGCTGCCGCGTGGTGAACAGCAACGTGCCGGGCTTGACCGAGGGAATGACCTCACCGACGCTGTGCAACCCCTCCGTGCCGTAGTAGCGCAGCAACATAACGCCGCGCATCACCTCCCCGCGTGCTTCGGTGATGGTCTTCCCGTTCTCGCGCACCATCGCCCGCGCCACTTCCTCCGCCCGCGATTGCAGGATGTCGGCAGCCCGCCACAGATACTGCCCCCGCATCGGCGCGGACAGCGCCCGCCACTGCGGCAGCGCAGCGTGCGCCGCCTGAATGGCGCGCTTCACGTCCTCGCGGTCCGACGCCGCAAACGCGCCAATCACATCGTCTTTGTTGGCAGGATTGATGCTCGTGAACGTTCTCCCCCCGCTGAACGCGGGAACCCATTCACCGTGAATGTAATTGTGGAACTGTTCTGCCATAAATATCCCCCTTCACTCGGCAGGGATTATATCCGAAGCGAGAGCGGAAGGCAACAAGAGTGACGCGGTTGCCGTCATTCCTTGACCGCTCTACAAATCCTCCTCGTCCTCGTCGCCGGTCGTTTGTGAGGCTCGGGACCGAGGACGACGACAAGGGGGGTTGGCGGAGGGGGCAGATCTTCTGGGCAAGTTAAGGGACGCGATTGACACATACCGCCGTTTGCGCTAAACTCAACGTCACGCTCAATCTGACAATCCGCTGACGTCCACGCCCTGAGGTGTACTGAGGCATCGTCCATGAACCGAACGGTTCATCATGCTGTATGAAAATAGGTTGGGAGGGTGACGCTCCAGGAGGGCGATGCCTCGATGGAGCCGACGGTTCGGCGAGAGCCTCACCCTCCCCGCGTCGGAGGGTAAAGATGCGTTGCGTTTTAGTTGGATTGATCTCGTTGCTTGCCATCTGCGTGGCGGCGGCGCAAACGATTGATGTGAAGACATTGGACGGAGACAAGATCGCCGTGAACGTCAAGGATGCGCCGGTCGCCGATGTGATTGCTGTCCTGTTTTCCTTACGCCCCGGTCGCAACTATATCATGAGGCACGGGGTGACAGGAGGGGTGACTCTCAACCTCCCTTCAGTGGAATGGGAAACGGCGCTCAAGTATGTCGCAGAACAAGTCCACGCTCGTTGGCACAAGGATGAAAACGGGGTTTATCTCATCGAGCGGGATCCGGCAGTCCCTTGGGTCTCGCTCCTCAGTCCTGTGGCGGCGCCCCTCAAGCAGGGCGACATTCAACGGTATTTGATTGATGCGCACAGTTTCCATGAAGCGCGTTATCTCATCTTCACACTCCATACCTTCAAAGGCGACGCCGACCTTTTTGTAGGGTTCGATGGTGATGTGGCGCCCGACAAATGCGCTCTCAAGTCCGTCAACGGACCGTTGCAGGTGGACCAAATCATTTACCATGACTCACCGAAGAAACGCCCTATTTACATCGCTGTTTACGGTGTAACAGATAGCGAGTATGTGCTATCTGTCAACGCCGTGCGGCGAGAGGTTCAGACCACACCTGCGCAGCCTCGCGTCTTTAAAGTCACCGCCCAAACCATCACCGGTTCAGACGACCTTCTCGTCACCGGCTTGACTGTCGAGAACCTGACGAGCGCGTGGTATGAGGTCACGGTTACGCAAGAGGGCAAGGCACTGGAGAAGTGCAGCATCCCGCAGCGCTGGATTCTCGGACCGAAATTGCGGCGGTATTACGGTTACGTCGCGCTGGATGACAAGAGCAAACTCACTTTCTATCTCAACCGCAACACCCTCAAGGCGCGGGCCTATCTGGTGGCGGATTTGGTCGTGCGGCTGGTGAACAACGGCAGACCGATGTCGCCCGATATGGGGGATGCAGTGGAAGATTTGATGCCCCGCCTGTTGGCGCTCGCGCCTGCTGCCGTCAAGTTCCAGCGCGGCGACTGGCGCGGTGGAGGTGAGGAACTCCTGCGCGTGATTCAGCGGCGTCCCGACGTGCTCTACGCGCTGCACCAGGTCGTCCAACGCAGTGGCATCAACATCAGCCGCGTGCTGCTCGCCAGCAAGATCGGCGCGGGCTTCGGTGCGCTCTCCGCCTCCCTCCAAGCCCTCGCTGCGTCGAAAGCACCCGCCGAGGAGAGGGTGGAAGTGAGACTTAGGAAATGGGGAGATTAGGAAATTGGGAAATCTGCAAACTGAACTTTTGCGTTCTACCCTCTCCTCCGAAAATGCCTGTCCTGGCGAGTAGAGCGAAGCCATCCCCTGCGGAGGAGCTGATTGCAGCGGAGGGGATGGCTTCGCTGCGCTCGCCAGGACGTTTTCTGCAGCGGGGAGGGGGAGAAGCGCAAAACGCAAACGTTTATGTAAAGTCCTGGAGGGCATCAAGGACGGACTCGCTCTGCGTTGACAAAATCCTATCCAACAGGCACAATTAACCACAGAGAACGCGGAGGACGCAGAGCAACTGTCGGCAGGTTGCCGTAACGGATGAGGTCTGCCGTCCCGAGGTCTGGGGACTTCAGGACCGGCAAAACCCGCTGGCAGCACTCTACGCTCTGGGCGCCCTCGGGAGTCAAAGCAATGGCACACCTTCTCGAACGCCTTGAATCCCTCTGTGGGCACAGTTGGCTTTGCGCGTGTGGGCGGCGGCACGCGATTCCAACCCAGCAGGTGATAATTGAAGAAAACGCCGCCGACCAGTTGCCGGCGTCGCTGAACGCCCTGTGCGGCGCAGGGGCGGTGGTCGTCGTCGCTGATCAGACGACGCGAGCCGTGTTGGGGCGTCGGGTGGAACATCTGCTGCGGGCGGCAGGGCGCGCGGTGAGCCTCGTCATCTTTGAGGCCGGTCTGGAAGCCGCAGCGGAAGCCGTGCAGAACGTCGTCGCTGCCGTGCGCCATGATGTCGCTGCACTTGTCAGCGTGGGGGCGGGCGTCATCAACGATATAACAAAAATGGCGGCGCACCGGACGGGACGGAAATACATTTCCGTTGCCACCGCGCCCAGCCAGAACGGCTTCGCCTCGCCGATTGCCGCGTTCACGGAGGACGGCATCAAAGTCACGCACCCTGCCGCCCCTCCCATCGCCGTCGTCGGCGACAGCGACACGCTCGCGCACGCCCCGCCGCCGTTGATCCGCGCGGGCTTTGCGGACCTGTTGGGACGCACGACGGCGAACGCCGACTGGCTGCTGGCGCACCTTGTCAAAGGTGAATACTATTGCCCTCGCCCGTTGGAAATCGTCGTCGCCGCCGAAGCCGCCTGCCGCAACGAAGCGGCAGCCATCGGACGCGCTGAACCGCACGCCGTCGAAACTCTCATGGCGGCGTTGGTGCTGTCCGGTTTCTCGATGGTCATTGCCGGTTCGTCCGCACCCGCCAGCGGCGGCGAGCATCTGATTTCGCACTACCTTGACGGTCAACATGAGTGGCACGGTCATCGCAGTTTGGAGCAACGATTGCACGGGTTGCAGGTCGGCGTCACGACGCTGATGATGGCGCGGCTCTACGAACGCTTGCTATCGCTCTCGGCGTCCGATATCAACCTCGCAGCCATCCGCCGACGCTATCCGTCGTGGGAGGAGGAAGAGAAAACCATCCGCCGATTCTACGGCGCCGCCGCGACGGCGGCGCTGGAACAGTTCCACCGCAAATACCAGCCGTGGGACAAAAAGGAAGCCGAACTGCGCGCCCTCCTAAACCGCTGGGACGACCTCCGCGCCACGTTGCGTTCTATCGTCTCATCGCCTGCATCCCTCGCCGACGCGTTGCAGGCGGCGGGCGCGTTCACACAGCCGTCCGAGTTAGGGCTATCCTCAGAGCAGATGCGCGAGGCGTTGCTCAACGCTCGCTATTTGCGGTCGCGCTACACGGTGCTGGACTTGGCGGCAGAGGTGGGCGTGTTGAGGGAGTTTGCGCAGGAGTTGTGAGAGAATGTCAGAACCGTCTTCCCATCCCTGGGGCAATCCTGTCTGGACGTCCTCCGTCCACGTGAACTCGCGTCCGCTGCCAAGTGGTTTGCGGGTAAACGTCGCCGTCATCGGCGCGGGTTTCACGGGGTTGGCGACGGCGTGTTATGTGCTGGGTCTGCGTCCTGAGTGGCACGTGGCGGTGTTCGAAGCGGAGACGGTGGGTGCGGGAGCAAGCGGGCGGACGGGGGGCATTGTGTTGGAGGACACGGCGGTCGGTCCCCTGCCGGGGGTGGAGCGGTGCCTCGAGACGCTGCAAGCGTTGGTGAGCAGTCATCAGATTGAGTGCGATTTGCAGATCAACGGCTGCTGGGAAGTCGGGCGACGCGAGGGACGCGATGATTCACCGATTGCCTGGGAAGACCAAGGCACGCTGCGCGTCGTCAACGTCGAACCCGGCGGGGTGGTTGACCCGATGAAGTTGGTGGCAGGATTGGCGCGGGTTGTCCAAGAGAGCGGGGGACAGATTTATGAACGTGCGCCGGTGACGGCGGTTGATGTCGCCCCCAAGTCGGGGGTGCGGTTGGAGGTGGCAGGCAAAACTGTGTTTGCTGAACGCGCGGTGTTTGCGACCAATGCGTCTTGTCTGTCGCTCCTTGGTCTGCACAAGTGGGCGCGCGGCGTTCACACTTTAGCCCTGGCGACCGCCCCGCTTCCCGATGCCCTCTTGAGCGAAATCGGCTGGGCGTCACGCACACCGTTTTACACCGTTGACCTCCCCTACCTCTGGGGGCGTGTGACGGCGGACGGTCGGATGGTGATGGGGTCAGGCATTATCGGAGGCGACGCGTTAGAAAACATCCGCGCGGACGGGGATGAGGCAAGGCGGCTGTTCGAGCGTCTGGAACGCCGCATCAGCGGCTTGCATCCCGCCTTGCGCCGCGTGCGCGTCACGCACCGCTGGATGGGACCGATTTGCTTCACGGGCGATAGCAAACCTGTCCTCGTCAGCAAAAACAATGACCACCTCCTCATGGCCACCGGCTACGGCGGGCATGGCGTCGCGCTCTCTGTGCGCGTGGGCAAACTGCTTGCGGAAGTCATCACAGGGCGAAATGCGCTACCCGCGTGGAGTTATCGCCTGAACGCTTAGAGCGATATCCGACAACGCGGGCGCCCCAACCAGTTGGGGTGTCCGATGGATTTGCGGAGAGGCTCTCAACCATGGACCGAGGCAACTACCTGGAACGTCTGACGGCGGTCTGTTTAGTGCAACGCAGCTACGGGGCGTTAGAACGGGCGCTGCATCGGGACTTCACCGTGTCCGAACTCGTCGCGCTGCTGGACGACAGGCGCGCGGGGGTGCGAGGGGCGGCGGCGCTGGCGCTGGGTGCCATTGGGGATTACGCGGTCGCGCCCCCGCTGGCGCAGCGGCTGCACGACCAGGATGTCATGGTGCGACTCGTCGCCGAGCAATCGCTCTGGGCGATCTGGCTGCGCTCAGGCGACCAAGCGATTGATAACCTCATGCGCGAGGCGGCAGCCCTGCTGCAGCGCGGCATGAGACGGGAGGCAATTCAGGTGCTCACAACCGTCATCGAGCAACGCCCCGATTTTCCCGAAGGCTACAACCAGCGTGCGATTGCCCATTACCTCAACCAGGACCCCGCCCTTGCGCTCGCCGACTGTGAGAAAGCCATTGCCCTTAACCCCATCCACTTCGGCGCGTGGGCGGGGATGGGGCATTGCTACCTCCATCTGCGGAACAGGGAAAAAGCGCTGGAGGCTTACGAGCGGGCGCTGGAGATCAACCCGAACATGGAGCAGATTCGCCTCATCGTGCAGCAGTTGCGGGGCACGATAAACCAATCATAGCCGCCCGCGCCCCCTTGGCGCCTTGCCCTCCTGACGCGAGTTTCAGCAGGCGACCCTACCTGTCTGGGCTTTGCGCGCTTCGGTTGAAACTTGGGATTTGCGGCGTGCCAGAGTGGATTGCTCCCTCCCCGTGCTTCATGCCGCGCACCTCACAACTTCACCTTCACCGTCACCTTCTCCCTCCCCCGCAGCAAGACGACTTCGACCTCGTCGCCGGGCTGATGCTCACCGAGATATGCCGTGTAGTCCTGCACGTTGCGGACAGGCTTGCCACCGAAGGAGATGATGATGTCGCCCGCTTTGATGCCCGCTTTGCCAGCGGGACCGTTGGGGTCGCTGAGGGCGTCAATGCGCATCCCTTCACCGTTAAAGCCGTAGTCAGGAATGATGCGCAGGGTCACGCGGAAACTCGTCGCTTGCGGCTGCGGCGCGGTGGTCTTGGTGAAGGCGAGGCGGGGGGAGGCATCAGCGAGTTTGAGCGTGACGCGGGTCACGAGCGTCAGCACCCGCGCTTCGCCCTCGGCGTTGATTTTGTAGGCTTCATCAGAGGGCTTGTGGTAGTCGGGATGGGCTCCAGTGTAAAAATGCAGCACGGGGATGTCTTTGTTGTAGAAAGAGGTCTGGTCGCTGGGTCCAGGGCCTTGGTCGTTGAACTGAAGGATGAGGTTCAGCCCCTCGTTGGCTGCATGAAGAATGTCCCTCCACGCCGGGGACGTGCCCACACCAAGGACGCTGAGTTTGTCCTCCCGCATGCGCCCAATCATGTCCATGTTGAGCATGGCGACGATGTTCCGCAGCGGCACGGGCGGATTTTCAACGAAATGCTTGGAGCCGAGCAAGCCCATCTCCTCGGCGGAGAACGCGACAAACAGCACGCTGCGCTTGAGTTGTTTGCGCTGGGCGGCGAGGTGCTGCGCGATTTCCAGCAGCCCCGCTGTGCCCGAGGCGTTGTCGTCCGCGCCGCGATGTGGCTCCTGCGACTGGGGCGCCAGCGACGCCCCGCGCAGAAAGTCGACGCGGTCGGGTGCGGATACGTCGAAGCGCCCAAGGTGGTCGTAGTGCGCCCCGATGACGATGAACTCCCCTCTGAGTTGCGGGTCACTGCCCGGCAAGATACCGACGACGTTGGCGGTTGGTTTGCGCTCTTTAACGACGTCCGATTGCAGCGAAACCGTCGCACCTTTCACCTCAAACGACTGCGGTCTCAGGTCGGCTTTGATGCGCTTGTGCAACTCCTCCAGCGTCTTGCCGTCGGCACGCAAAATCGCGTCCGCCACGTCGCGCTTGATGTGGAAGCAAGGAATGCCTGCGTCCGAGGCATCGTTCCCGCCCGCAAATTCCAGTCGGTCCTCGCCGCTATCGGGCGGGTTGACCAGCAACATCGCCGCCGCGCCTGCGTTGCGGGCGGTGCGGGCTTTGTCGCGCAATCCGATGCCGGCGCCGAACTTCCCGTGGGGGTTATTGCCCTCGGGGCTGTAACGCATGAGGAGAACGACTTTACCCTTCACGTCCACACCCGCGTAATCGTCATACTGGGCTTCCTTGGATTGCAAGCCGTAGCCGACGAAAACGACAGGCGCGTTCTCGACTTTGCCGTTGGTGGAAAACGCGAACGGCTGGAAGTCCTTGCGGGGGTGGCAAACCTTCCCGTTCACCTGCAGCGTGTTGCCGCTGCCCATCTGCACGCCTTTGACGACTTCAAAGGTCTGCAAGTAACTGCCCCTCTCGTTGCGGAACGTGGACGCCAGCAACTCATCGGCGGACGGTTTGCGTGGGTTGCCATACACGCTCACCCCCGCGTTCCCACTGGGCAGCATCACAGGGGGCTGTCCGTTTGCCGACGTGCGGATCGGCTCCAGCCCGTATCGCTTAAACTCCTCGGCGATGTAACTGGCGGCTTTGTCAATCCCCACCGTGCCGGGCTGCCGCCCTTCGAGGGCATCAGAAGCGAGGTAGTTAATGTGCGCCTGAATTTCGTCGGCGGTGATGTCCGCGCTGCGCTTCACCTGCTCAATCGTGCGGTGCGGGTCAATGAAATCGGCGAGGACGATTTGCGGCGGCTGCCCCCGCCCGAACGAGCGCGACCAGATGAGTTTCTTGCCGTCAGGCGAGAAGGCGGGGAAGCCATCAAAGTATTCGTGGTAGGTCAGACGCAGCGGCGCGAACGAACCGTCCACGCTGCCCAGGTAGATCTCGAAGTTGGGAATCTGCGGGTTGTCGCTGGACGGAATCTTCTTGACCCACACGAACCGCTTGCCGTCGGGATGGAAGAAAGGCGCCCAGTTGAAATCGTCGTCGTGCGTCAGTTGTTTGCGGGTCTTGCCGTCGAGGCTGAGCAGGTAGACTGTGCCTTTTTCGTAATCGTCAGAGATGTGGCGGTAGATGATCCACTTGCCATCGGGCGAGAAGAACGCCCCGCCGTCGTAGCCCGGCTCGTGGGTCAAGCGGCGCACGTTTTTGCCGTTGGCGTCCATCACGTAGATGTCCAGTTCGGGCTTCTTAGGGTCAATGACCGGCGCGTCGCGCTGCGAGGTGAAGACGATGAGTTTGCCGTCGGGCGAATAGGCGCACTCTGCATCGTAGCCGGGCGTGTCCGTCAAGCGGCGCAGGATGTTGCCGTTCAGGTCCGCCTCAAAAATGTCGAAGGCAGGGTTGAAGTCCCACTCGTAGCGCCGTTGGCGCGTCGCCTCGGGGGGCGGGGGCGCGTGCGTCTGAGGGTCGTGATGCGTGGAGGCGTAGATGAACTTCTTCCCATTGGGGTGAAACCACGCGCAGGTCGTTTTGCCCTTGCCCGTGCTGATCATGCGTTGACCGCTGCCGTCGGGGTTGATGTAATAAATCTGGTAGTAAGGATGGTCGGCGCGGATGGACTGAAATGTGATGGCTTTGCCGTCCGCCGAGAAATACGCCTCACCGTTGTAGCCGTCTTGGGTGAGGACTTTGATGTTGCGTAGAAACTTACTTTCATAGTTGACCGTCGCCGTCGGCGACTCCGCCCCACGCGGCGCGACCGGGCGGATAGCCAGCAGGCTGAGAGACAACATGAAAAGCGTCAGGTGTTTCAACATACGAACCTCAACTGTCAATGACCGATGACCAATTGACCAATTGACCGCAGCATCCGCGACGGCGTCGCGGGCTCCTTCAGCGCAACAAGGCGAAACGCAAAAGTGTCATGATCCATTGACCAATTCGCCATCGGTGTTACCTCTTCGCATTCAAATATCCCAGCACGTCCTGGGTGACATCAATGGAGGCATTGCTCCACAGCGCGAGATCTTTGGGAATGACCAGCACATACCCCTTCTTGGAGCCGACCTCGCGGCTGGCTTCTTTGACTTTGTCCGACAGACGCTTGCGAGCGTCGAGATTGTCCTTTTGCAGTTTCTCCTGATAGCGGCGCATCAGTTCACTCACGTCGTCGCGATTGCGCTTGACGAGGCTCTCTAATTCGCGCAACCGCGCTAACTCTTGCGCGTTCTTGTTGACCTTGATTTGCAGGCTTTTGAGTTCTTGGTCGCGCTTGAGTCCGTCCTGAATGAGCGCTTGCAGTTTTTTCTCATCTTCGGGCGTGCGCTTGGCTTTGTTCAACAGGCTCTCCAACTGCTGCGTTTCCTCCGCGTTCATGAACATGCGCGCGGTGAGTTCCTGGTCCAATCGCTCCTGCATGCTCTCAAATGCTTCCCGCTCGGCTTTGAACGGCGCGGCTTGTTCGGAGATGATGTCAATGTCCACCACCGCGATCAGTTTCCCCTCGTCCCGCCCTGCCGCGCGCCCTACACTGGCGCACCATACGCCCAGCCCCACCAGCGCACAGAGTCCCGCGATTTTGATGTGTCTTACCAACATGCTATTGCCTCCCTTGAAGATAAACGTGGGGGAGGGCGACGTCCCCGTGAAGCCGACAGTTCGGCGAGGTTCGGCGGGAGCCTCACCCTCCCAGTTTGTGATTTGAGGGGCGGGATGTATCATGCGTAACGCGTCATCCGCAACGTAGCACAACCTGACACCTCACGCCTCACGCATCACACATTCCGCCGCTATCTTCCCCGACACCATCGCCGGGGCGATGCCCGCGCCGGGAAAACACCATTGTCCCACCTGATACAAACCAGCGATGGGCGTGGTCGCGCGGGGGCGATAAGGACCGCTCTGCGACGGCGTCTGCGCCCAGCCAGTGAGCGCGCCGTGATAGTTGAAGGTGTAGCGCTCCATCGTCAACGGTGTGGCGATGCGGCGGAGGAAAGCGCGCTCACGCAGTCCTGGCAACAGCCGCTCAACCTTTTGCGCGAGGCGGCTGCCCAACGATTCTTTGCAATCCAGATACGCCTTGTTCTGGCGATAACTCATCTCCCGTCCGCTTTCGACACCGCTGCGCCAGCGTTCGTCGCGTTCGTAATGCGCGGGCGTGAACGCCATCACCATGTTCTGTCCCGTCGCTCCCCGCTCCGGGTCGGACCTCGTGGTCACCGTGACCAGAAACGACGGGAACGTCGGTTCTGCCGCGAAAACGTCCGCGAACGCGGCGTCGAAATCGTAAGTCTCATGCACAATCGTGCTGTGCGCCGGCACCTCCAGCGGCAACTCCACGCCCAGATGAACTATGATACCCGACACCGACGGCTGCCACGTCCGAAGACGTTCCATCATCTCCCCTGGCACCGCCTCGGGAAGCAGAAGTTCGCGGCACATCTGAAACGGGTCGGTGTTGCACACCACTGCGTTGGCGCGAATGAACCTGCCGTCCTCCAACCGCACGCCCGTCGCTTTGCCATCTTCCAGCGGAACGTTGATGTTTGTCACCCGCGTCCGCAGAGCCACCTGCCCGCCGGCCTCTTCCACGACCGACGCCAGCGCCGCGCTGAACGCCCGCGCGCCGCCTTTGACGTAGCAAACGTCCTGCCCATGGTGCAAGTGCCACATCATCGCAAAGAACAGGGCGGATAGTTGCGACGGCGGTAGCCCCCACAGCAGCCACAACGCCGAGAGAATCGCTTGCAACTTCTCGTCCTGCACGTAATCGCTCAACAACTCCCGCGCTGTTTTATCGCGGTATCTCTCAAACAGGTTCGTCGCCGCCTGGTTGGCTGATGGGTCGAGATACGCCGCCCCCAGCGCGTCCAAGTCACTGAACAACTTTCTCACGGGGCAAGCGTCGTCAGGAAAATGCTCAATGAGGGCATCCGCATAGGCTTCACGGCTCGCAGGCACAAGAAGGTCATACTGCGGAAACACAACGCGGTAAACGGGGTCCAACTTCACCCACTCCAGCCGGTCCTGAACCCCTAAGTCGTTCAGGATGTTTGTGACCCAGCCGTTCTCACCGCAGCCGCCGATGAAGTGGAGGGTAGAGTCAAACGTGAAGTTCTGTCCGAAGTATTGATTGTATCCGCCCATCTTCCCGTGCTTCTCCAACACGAGCGTCTTCCGTCCCGCCTTCGCCAGATACGCCGCACAGGTCAAACCGCCCATGCCGCTGCCGATGACCACCACATCGTATCTGTCAGACAAACCTTCCATCGCTACCGTTCCCTCCTTTCCCGTCCGCCTGCCATTTTACTTGTTGCTCTTGAGGTTGTCAAGGACGCGCGACGGCAGAGGATGAAGGCGGGCGCGATTCAGGACTTAGGGTCTACCCCATCGATGAGTGTCGTTGCGAGGAGCGCAGCGACGAAGCAAACCCCCGCGCCTGAGATTGCTTCGCTGCGCTCGCCATAACAATCGCCGAGGATGGAAACTATCAGTGCGCACGGGGGTCTACCCCCCTTGTGGGCGTCGGGGGAGAGTTCACTTTACGGAGGATGACCCGTTCGCGCCTTGCACGCGCTACCGCTGCGGGCGAAGGTAGAGTTCGTTCTGTGACAGAAGGATGGGACGCCGCTCCGCCGAAAGATGAAAGCGGACCTTCACCACGCCGCGCAGGAGATAGGCGCGGCGAGATGCGCCTTGAGAACGGCTGCCTCGTCATGCATCGGGGCAACGACCAGATATTCTCAAAGGAATCGGTCATGTCCCACGAGGGACACGATGCCGCATGAGAATCGTCCCCGTCGTCCTCGCCCTCATCGTCTTCGTTTGAGAGGTTCGAGAACGAAGACGACGAGGACGATTTGCGAGGGAGGCACGTGATGTTCGACGAAAAACGCATATCGGATTTGACGCTATCGCGGCGCGAGTTTCTCAAGACCTCGGCGGCGGCGACGGCTGGGACGCTGGCTGCGCAGATGCCCCACGTGCATGCCGCCGGCAGCGACGTGATTCGCGTTGGACTCATCGGCTGCGGTGGACGCGGCACGGGCGCGCTACACGACATCGTGAACGCCGCGCCCAACATCGAGATTGTCGCTTTGGGCGATTTGTTTCAGGAGAAAGTGGACCGCTGTTTCAACCTCATGTCGGCGGCGGCGCAGTCGGGCGATGGCAGCAGAGGGCGTCGGCGAGCGGCTGACCCCAGCAAACTATCTGCTGCCTGGAAGGTCACGAGGGAGCGTTGCTTCAGTGGCTTTGACAACTACCTGAAGGTTATCCACAGCGGCGTGGACTTGGTGATTTTGGCGACGCCGCCGGGCTTCCGTCCCACCCACTTCAAGGCAGCCATTGAAGCGGGCAAGCATGTCTTCATGGAGAAGCCCATCGCCACCTGCCCGACCGGGGTGCGCATGGTCATCGAAGCCTCCAAGTTAGCCAAGCAGAAAGGGCTGGGCGTAGTGGCTGGCACATTGTATCGCCACACCCCCAGTTACATCGAGACCGTCAAGCGCATTCACGCGGGCGACATCGGCGAGATTGTCGCCGCCCAGTGTTACTACAACACCAGCGGCATCTGGAACCGCGAGCGGGAACTCAAACCCGAATGGAGCGAAATCGAGAAGCAATGCTGGAACTGGTATCACTACGTCTGGCTGTCGGGCGACCACATCGTGGAGCAGCACGTCCACAACCTCGACGTGATTAACTGGTGCTTCAGCAGAGACGGCTTGGCGCATCCCGTCAAATGTGTAGGGGTCGGGGGACGGACGGTGCGTTACACGCCGGGCAACATCTGGGACCACTTCGCCATCGAGTATGAGTATCCCAACGGGGCGCGCGTGCTGAGCCTATGCCGCCACTGGGAGGGCTGCCCAGGGCGCGTCAGCGATCACATCGTCGGCACCAAAGGTGTCGCCGACCCCAGCAGCAGGATTATGAAGCATACGGGCGAGACGGTGTTCCGCTACGGCGGTCCGCCAGGCAACGGCTACGTGCTGGAGCACACGCACCTGATTGAGAGCATCCGCAGCGGCAACCCGCTCAACGAGGGGGAGCAGATTGCTTACAGCACGATGATGGCGATCATGGGGCGGCTGGCAGCCTACACGGGCAAGGAGGTCACGTGGGATTTCGTGATGAAGCAGTCTCAACTCAACTATGTCAAAGAGGACCCCAAGCCTGGACCGTGTCCAGTGGAGCCGCCGCCGGTGCCGGGCAAGACACCGTTGGTGTGACCTGACTGCTAAAGGATAATGCGGACAAGCATTGACCACAGGACCACTGACCACGGGACCGCCTCACTCCCCTTCCCTCGTGGGGAGAGTGGGGGGAAGGGGAAAGGAAGGACGGCGACCGCGTAACGCTTGGTCTTTTTTCCTCTCGCTCATTGTGCGGCTGTCGCGCATGCGACGTTGCGCCGGGGATGTAACTGACAGGGTTTTCAGGACAGATGGGGAAGCATCCTGTCCATCCTGTTCATCCTGTCGAAAGCAACGGGTCCATGAAAATCACCGACATCAAAACCGCCGAAGTGCGGGGGCATGGTTATTCGACTTACGTTCGCGTTTACACCGATGAGGGCGTGACCGGCACGGGCGAGTGCATTCACGGCGGGCGCGGCTGCGCGGCACTCATCAAGGACATGGCGGAACTGCTGCGCGGCGAGGACCCATTGGACGTGGAGCGATTATGGGAGCAGCTGCGGCGGCGGTATCTGTTCGACGGTGCGTTGGCGGGGAATGTCGTGACGGCGATGACGGGGATTGAGATTGCGCTGTGGGATGTAGCGGGGAAGGCGTTGGGTGTGCCAGTGTATCGTTTGTTGGGCGGCGGCGGGAAATATCGGGACCGCATACGGCTCTACTGCGACTGCGGCGCGGGCAAGGAGGACACCCCCGAAGGGAACGCAGCGAAGGCGAAAGAGGTCGTCGCGTTGGGATTCAACGCCCTCAAGTTTGACATTGATCAACTGAACCATCCCAAGAAACTTGACCGCTACAACCACACCATCACCCCAGGGGAGTTGAGTTACATGGTCGAGAAGGTCGCCGCTATCCGCGAAGCCATCGGGCCAGAGATTGACCTGTGCATAGACATGCACGGACGTTATGACATGACCAGCGGCATCCGCGTCGCGCAGGCGTTGGAGCCGTTCAACCTCCTGTGGCTGGAAGAACCCGTGCCGCCGGAGAACCCGGTCGCTCTGCGCGAGGTGCGCCGCGCCTCGCGCACGCCGATTTGCGCGGGGGAGAATCTCTACACGCGCTGGGGTTTCCGTGAGTTGTTCGAGCAACGGGCAGTGGACGTCATCATGCCCGACATCCCCAAGTGCGGCGGTCTCGCCGAGTGTCGCAAAATCGCTAACATGGCGGAGACTTACTACGTTCCCTTCGCGCCGCACAACGTCTGCGGACCGCT